>JBPCQO010000081.1:0-5265 GCA_050998035.1 Gemmatimonadaceae bacterium
TGGCCGGCACGGCGCGCGGCGGCGCTCAATCCAATCGAAGCGCTCCGGTACGAGTAGCGATCGCCGGCGCGTTTAGCTCAACGCGAATGCGCCGGCTATCAGCTCGTACGAACGCCTGCGCGCGGCATGACTGTGCGTGATGGTAACGACCATCACCTCGTCGGCCCCGTACTCGGTGGCCACGGCGTCGAGGCCGGCGCGCACGCTCGAAGGATCACCAACAATCACGCGCCGGTGGGCGCCGGGGCTGCCGAGTACAGCAGCATTCTCGGCCAGAAAGCTTTGCGCCGTCTCTACCGTCGGAACGGCAATTAGCTGCCCTCTCCGCAGCAGCGCCATCGCCATCCGGGCGCTTGATGCCAGGCGCTCCGCTTCCCTGCTGGTGTCGGCGCAGATTGCACGCGATGCGACAACTACGCGCGGCGCCGGGGACTGCTCCGATGCGACAAACCGATCCCGATACAGCGCCGCAATCTCAGCGCCATCGGCATTGATGAAATCAGCAAACACGTACGGCAGACCAAGCTCCGCGGCCCAAATCGCGCTCTGCGGCGAGGAGCCCAACAGCCACAGCTGCGGACCCGCACCAGATCCGAAGAGGGTGGCCAGACGCGCAAACGGGTGGTCCTCCGGCAATCGCCCCTCCAAGTAGCCGAGCAACTCCGAAAGCTGCTCAGGGAAGTCGTCCGGGCTGGCCTGTCTACGGTCCCGCTGTAGGGCGAACGTGGTGAGTGGATCCGTTCCCGCGGCGCGTCCAATGCCCAGATCAATACGGCCGGGGAAGAGGGCGCCGAGTACGCTGAAGTTCTCGGCGACTTTGAGCGGGCTGTAGTGCGGGAGCATTATCCCACCGCTCCCCACACGGATACGTGAAGTAGCCGACGCTATCGGGCCGATCAGAGCCTCCGGACTCGGACCAGCCAGCATCGGCGTTCCATGGTGCTCCGCAACCCAGTAGCGACCGTAGCCAAGCTCGTCCGTGAGCTTGGCCAGGTCGATCGTGTTACGCAATGCATCGGCGCTGCTCGATCCCTCGGAAATCGGGGACTGATCGAGGACGCTCAGGCGGAGCGAGTCGGGGTTTCTCTTGTTGTCGTTCACCGCTTCAGTTGACGTGAGGAGCGCGTCCACCGCGGCGGGAAGGCCGTATGTACCTCGCGGGGGGGGGCGATCAGACTGCGGTTCGTCCCGTGAAGAGGCGATACAGGACGACTATCACAGCAATGACAAGGAGGAGGTGAATCAGGCCACCGGCGATGTGGAAGACCGCGAAGCCCAGAATCCACAGGACAAACAGTATAACCGCAATAGTCCACAGCATGGCAGTGTTCCCCGTCAAAAAAGTGTTCTTGTGGATGGATGATAGATCGCTGCCTTCTGGGTTAGCATTTGTCGTGCCTTTTGCGGAACGCGTCGGGGGCGTACCTTTTCGCAAACGAAATTGCGATTCCGCAGCAGCGCTGCATGGAGCGCCTCTTCGGCAGCATGCAGCAGCATGCTGCAGCATGCGACGCCACGCGCCAGGACGTCTTCCAGCTTCCGCCCATACCTGACATGACCGAACAGAGAGACCGCCGCTCCTTTCTCGCCACCTGTGCCGCCTTCGGCGTGGGCTCGACGCTCTTCCCCGGCGTTCTCTGGGCCAAACTGGCTAGCGGTGCCGACATCACCGTGCAGACGATCGCCGACGCGGAACAGCTAGCCGGCGTCCAGTTTGATGTCGCTGAACGCGAGATGATGCTCGACTCGCTCAAGAATCAGGAGGCGCAGATCGAAGCGCTGCACAAGATCTCGCTGGACAACTCCGTCTCGCCAGCGATCGTGTTCAATCCGATTCTGCCGGGGCGCACCGTGCCGACCGGTCCACGACGCGCGCCCGTGCGATCGCATGTGGTGGTTCCGTCGGTGCCCGCGAATCTGAACGATCTCGCGTTCCTGCCGGTGACGCAACTGTCCGAGCTGATCCGGACGCGCAAGGTGACGCCGACGCAGTTGACGCAGATGTACCTCGCGCGACTCAAGAAGTACGATCCGCAACTCAAGTGCGTAATCACTCTCACGGAGGAACGGGCGCTAAAGCAGGCGGCCGCGGCCGACGCAGAGATCGCGAGCGGGAAGTATCGCGGCCCACTGCACGGCATTCCGTGGGGCGCGAAGGATCTACTCGCGGTGAAAGGTTACAAGACTACCTGGGGTGCGGGACCGTACAAGGAGCAGATGCTGGACCGCGATGCGACTGTCGTCCAACGCCTTGATGCCGTGGGCGCGATCCTGGTCGCCAAGCTCACCCTTGGCGAGCTGGCGCAGGGCGACATCTGGTTCGGCGGCCGCACCAACAACCCGTGGAAGTTGGACCAGGGATCCAGTGGTTCATCTGCCGGCCCGGCGTCGGCGACGGCGGCTGGTCTGGTTGGATTCGCCATCGGCAGCGAGACGCTCGGCTCCATCTCGTCACCGTCCACGCGCTGCGGAGCGACTGGACTGCGCCCGACCTTTGGACGCGTGCCGCGCTCCGGTGCGATGGCACTGTCCTGGACGATGGACAAGCTCGGACCACTCTGCCGCGGCGTAGAGGACTGCGCACTGGTATTGGACGCCATCTACGGACCGGACGGCGAGGATCCGTCATCGATTGCGGCCGAGTACCACTGGGACGGGCGCATCGCTCCCACGTCGTTGCGGGTGGGGTACGTGCAGGCGGCGTTCGATCTGCCGCAGACCGATCCCAAGGATCCCAAGCGCATGCTGCACCCGAGCAAGCCGTTCGATGATGCTGCATTGGCCGCGCTCCGTGGGTTGGGTGTGAATCCCGTTGCGGTCACGCTCCCCGACCTGCCGTACGACGCGATGCGCATCGTGCTAACCGCGGAGGCAGGCGCGTCGTTTGACGAGCTCACCCGCTCAGGCCGCGACAAGGAGCTGGTGCAGCAGGGGAAAGGCGACTGGGCCAACACTTTCCGCACGGCCCGCTTCATTCCGGCTGTGGATTACGTGAACGCCATGCGCGCTCGGACGCTGGCGATGCACGCGTGGGACGCGATGATGAGTCGCTTCGACGTGGTGGTGACGCCGACGAGTGCGGCCAACCTGTCGCAGCTCGTGGCGACGAACCTCACCGGACACCCAGCGGTGATCCTGCCGAATGGGTTCCGCGAGGATGGGACTCCCGTGTCGCTCACGTTCCTCGGTCCGCTGTTTGGCGAAGGAAAGCTGCTGGCGTTGGCAAACGCGTATCAGCAAGCGACCGGGTTTCAGCTAAAGCACCCGCCGGCGTTCATTTAAGGTACGATTTACGCGGGCGTCACACGGCCGAGCACGCCCGCCCCTGCTTGTACGGGGCGGGCGCTTTGCGTCTCAGCGCCCAAACTTGGCGCCCAGACGTTGCCACCAACTGGTGTGATTGCCGTTCCGCGCATTCGCTTGGCGCAGTCTCTTCTCGGTGGTTCCCACGGTTGCACCGGGGCGGGACGCATGACCGCTGCCCCCGGAGGCTGCAGCGCTGTCAGTGCTGGCCCTTCCACGTGCATCGTTGTCTTCGCCCGCGTTGTGCTGGACGTTGTGGCCGAAAACCCTACCGTTGATTGGCTCGCGCATCGCGCGACTCCTGGATTGGACCGCTCGGGATGAGCGATACCTATTCTGGAGCGATAAACGAGCCACGACGACGGATCTTTTGACAGCATGGGTGCAAGGGTGTACGCTTCCGCCAGCCAGAAACCACCTTCGCTCTACTGCGCGCTCCAATACACGTTCCAACACAGGGTATCGCATGCCTCACATCCGTCGTGTCGTACCAGCACCCCTCGTCGCCGTGTTGATTGGTGCGGCCATCGCACTCCCGCTGGCCGGGCAGCAGAGCCAGCCACCGGCCACACTCGCTCCGAATCAGCGGCTGGCGCATGACGTTTACAAGGAGTTGATCGAGATCAACACGATGGATTCCGTGGGCTCGACAACGAAGGCTGCCGAGGCGATGGCCGCCCGCTTTCGCGCGGGGGGCTTTCCCGCCAACGACGTTCATGTCCTGGTGCCCGAGGGAAACCCGGCCAAAGGAAATCTGGTGGTGCGCTACCCAGGGCGCGGCCACGGAAAGCCGCTACTGCTTCTGGGCCACCTGGATGTGGTCGCCGCCCTCCGCTCCGACTGGTCGATCGATCCATTCGTACTCACGGAGCGGGATGGTTACTTCTACGGCCGCGGGACGAGCGACGACAAGGCTATGGACGCCATCTTCGTCGCAAATTTGCTGCGGGATAAACAGGCCGGATGGGTACCGGATCGCGACGTGATCCTCGCGCTCACGGCGGACGAAGAAGGCGGCAACGGCAACGGCGTCGAGTGGCTCATCGCACAGCATCGGGATCTCATCGATGCCGCATTCGCGCTGAACGAGGGTGGCGGAGGCTCGCTGCGCGATGGAAAGCCGTTCCTCAACAGCGTGCAGGCGGCGGAGAAGGTGCCGGTGAACTTCACCCTCACCGCGATCAATCGGGGCGGCCATTCATCCGTACCGCGGCCTGATAACGCCATTTACGAGCTAGCGCAGGGATTGGTGAAGCTGGAGCATTTCAAGTTCCCGGTGCAGTTGAACGACGTATCACGAGCCTTCTTCAAGGGTACGGCGGCGCTTGAGGCGCCAGCTACCGCAGCCGCAATGCGCGCGATCATCGCGAATCCCACCGACAGCGCGGCGAGCGCGGTACTGTCAGTTGATCCGCGCTACAATTCGATGTTACGAACGACATGTGTTGCCACACGCTTATCCGGTGGGCACGCGTACAACGCGCTGCCGCAGACGGCGACAGCCAACGTCAACTGCCGCATCGTCCCCACGCAAACGCCGCAACAGGTACGCGAGACGCTCGCGCTCACACTTGGCGACACGGCGATAAAGATCACCGAGACGGTAGCAATTCGAGAGAAGTCCGGAGCCGCGCCGAGTCCGCTCACACCGGAGCTGATGGGTCCGGTGGTGGATATCACGCACTCAATGTTCGGTGCGAACGTGCCGGTGATCCCGGTGATGTCTACCGGGGCGACTGACGGGCGCTTTCTGCGCGCCGCTGGCATCCCGACGTACGGAGTGAGCGGAATCTTCGGTGACCCGACCGATTCGCGCGCGCACGGCCGCGATGAGCGCTTGCTCGCAAAGTCATTCTATGATGGCCAGGACTTTCTGTACCGGCTGGTGCACCGGCTCGCCGGTGGAAGGACCACGCAATCGGCTGCGCAGTAACTTTGCCTCATCAATCACCGGAAGATCAT
>JBPCQO010000295.1:0-20203 GCA_050998035.1 Gemmatimonadaceae bacterium
AATTCGTTCGCGGTACCATCTGGGATCTTCGGTCTGGTGCGGGCACAGAACGCCGGCTGCGCGTACGTGCGCGCGTAAGGCAAGATCAGAGATGTACAGCTGCTATCGGGCATCACCACTCGTCGGATGCGTCCTGGCAGTACTCGTCGTTTCGGGCTGCACCGCGCGGGATCACCCGCCTCGCCGTGAGTCATTTGGTGACTTGCCTATCGTAGCATCATTCACGTCAGATTCCGTAACGGCATCGCTCGGTCCATCTGCACGTCGCGGCTTCGCGCTACTCGCCGCGACATCGGACAGCCTTCCAGGATTCGTCGGCGCGCAAATGCGCTGCTTCAGCTGCCATCTCGACAACGGACGCCGGCCCAATGCAATGCCGCTGGTTGGCTCGTATGCACGTTTACCGAAGTACCAGGCGCGCTCGGGCCATACAATAAACATTCAGGAACGCGTCAATGCCTGCTTCACACGGAGTCTCGCCGGACGCGCGATCCCAACCGACGGTCGCGACATGACCGACATCGTCGCGTATCTGCGCTTCATATCGACGGGCGCAGCCGCCGCCCACATCGTCGGTCTTGGGCTACCTGTGATGCCGTCAGTTCCTGTCACGGACTCAGCGCACGGTCGTGTTGTGTACGCCGCGCGCTGCGCGCGTTGTCATGGTGCGAACGGCGGCGGTGGCGGTATTCCACAGGCGCCGCCGCTGTGGGGCGCGCGTTCTTTCTCCATCGGCGCGTCGCTCGCGAGGCGGGATCGCGCAGCCTCGTTCATACGCTACAACATGCCGTACGACTCAGCGGGAACGATCGACGACAGAACGGCCTTCGATGTCGCGGCGTACGTCCTATCGCACGCGCGGCCCGACTCGCGCGGCAAGGACAATGACTGGCCAAACGGAGATGCGCCACGCGACGTTCCGTACTCGACGCGGAGTCATACCGCGTTTAACCCACCACCGCTGCTTCCTCCAGCGCATCGGCGGGAGCGTCGACGGGAACATCATGGCTGAGCGAAAGCACTCGGCACCGGCGCCCAAAACGGACACAACCGTCGCCGGAGCGGACTGGGACGGCCAGGACATCTCGGGACAGACCCACACGCGCGTCCTCTTCACCGATCTGGACCTGACGGAAATCGAGAACACCGGCGCGGTCTTCACCGAATGCACCTTCCGGAGAGCGAAGTTCAACTGCTCAAAACACACCGACGCCGCATTCGTCAACTGCACCTTCGCCCACTGCACGTTCTTCGACACGACCTTTACTGGTTGCAAGTTCGTCGGGAGCATGTTCGACCGGTGTACCTTCGACATCATGAAAGTCACGGGTGGCAACTGGTCCCATGTTGCACTGCCTGGCGCCGATCTCCGTAGTGCGTCATTCAGCAACGTGCGAATGCGAGAGGCCGACATGACAGGCGTGCGGTGCCAGGACGGATTGCTTCGCGACGTGGATCTCTCGGGCGCATTGCTCCACGGCGCCAAGCTGTCGGGGTGTGATCTGCGCGGTAGCGACCTGAGCACGCTCGAGCCCGATAACGTGGAGCTCAAGGGCGCGATCGTGACGTACGACCAGGCGCTCGTGATCGCCGTCGCCCTCGGGCTGGACGTTCGCCCCGAGTAGGCAGCGCGAGTAGCCGGCACGAGTGCTTATCGAAGATCAACGGAAGACAGCCGTGATCAGGTGAGCCCGTGACTGACCGCGTCCCGTGTTTAAATTGAACCCGTAGTCTCCGCGAGACAGACTATAACGCGACAGTGTCGGCGACCCAAACCACTGGTGGCTCAGTTTCGATGATCTACGCATCTGTTGCGGTCTTATTGGGCGCGTTCCTCCAAGCACCGCCGGCCGCCGACTCGACCGACCGAGCGGTGGCTCCACTCGCTCAGGTCGTTGCTCCCGCATCCAGCTCACCGGCGGAAAACACCGAGCCCGGCCCACGGGTACTTCGTGTCGCCTTCGTCCTTCGCAAGCCATCCGAGCCATACGGGCCGGATGCGGAATACGTGGACCAGACGACGGATACCACGTCCACCACGTCGCAGCGTCCGCGTGCGGTAGAACACAGTGACGCCTACTACACACGACTTAAAATCCATCGAGTCGCCAGCTACACCGAGCTTCCTCTCTTTGCCGCTGAGTACGTTCTGGGAGAGCGACTCCTCAAGGACGAGCGGACCGGCTTCCCGCCATCATCGCTCAAGACTGCCCATGCCGCCGTGGCCGGCGGGCTGGGAGTGCTCTTCACTGTAAATACCATCACCGGAGTGTGGAACCTGTGGGACTCGCGTCACGACCCCGCGAACCACACACTCAAGATCATTCATTCCGTCGCGATGCTCGGCGCAGATGCGGGGTTCGCGTTGGCCGGTGCCACTGGTGGAAACGCAAAAAACAATCTGCACGATGCACAACAGCACCGCACCATCGCCGTGAGTTCGATTGCCCTGGCCACAGCCGGTACGGCCATAATGTGGCTGTTCAACGAGTAGGACAACCTTTCCATGATCGCTAGTTATTCCGCGGAGCTGCATGCGCTCGCCGGTGTGCTCAAGCCTTGGCAGTCGCTCTTCAGCAACTCGAAGGCTATTTCCGACACAGTCACCTTTCTCCATCTTGCCGGAGTCCTATTCGCCGGCGGATTTGCAGTCGCGGCGGACCGCGCTACGTTCAGGGCGTTGCGCGGAACTGCCCAGGACCGCGTTACGCTGCTCAGGGAAGTGAGCGCCGTACATCGGCCCGTCCTCATCGGCCTCGGCGTCCTTTTCGTGAGCGGGATTCTGCTCGCCACCTCCGACGTCGAGACCTTTGGCAAATCTCCGGTTTTCCTGGTCAAGATGACGCTGGTCGCGCTGCTCGGCGTGAACGGCCTGGCGCTCCAGCGTACGGAAACAGCGCTGCGTGAACGGACCGCATCGCTATCCGGGCCGACTACGGACGAGCCGCTATGGCACCGGTTGCGCGTAACAGCGATGGCGAGCATCGCACTTTGGACGGCCATCGTTCTGGCTGGGACAATCCTCGTCAACAGCTAGCCAGCAAATCAGCCCCGCGGCCGGCGCGGTCGACAGCCGAGAATAGTCGCTGAAACCTCGATCGGTGCGCTCAGCGCTGGAACCGCGGTAATGGTCGATGGTAAGAGATGGTATGACAGTGAACAAGAAGGACGATACCAGCACTGGCGCCGAGCGTGAGTGCAACGGCTGTGCGTTGGTGCAGAGCCGGCGCTCCTTTCTTCGCGGTAGCGCGCTAGCTGCGATCGTCGCCTCGATGGGAGCGTTGGGTGTTCCAGCGCGAGCGGCGAGTGGCATGAGCGTTGGCCTGATCAGCGGGCGTAGGCGGAACCTAGCCGGGACGCACACGGTGATTTATCCACTTCCGCCGGCGGACGGCGCACAGATCGACCACGACAACGATGTTATTATCGTGCGCTGGCAGAATGAGATGTACGCGTTCAACCTGTCCTGCCCGCATCAGCGTACCGCGCTTCGCTGGGATGACGCGGACCACCGCTTCGAGTGTCCCAAGCACCACTCCAAGTATCAACCGGACGGCGAGTTCATCAGCGGTCGTGCCACGCGGAACATGGATCGACTCACGATCCGGCGTGACGCTGGGAACAACATTGTTGTAGATGTGGATACCATGTACCGCAGCGATCAGGATCCGGCCGCTTGGGCAGCCGCCGTCCTCAAGGTATGAGTCAGGGTATGTCTCTCTCAGATAAAGTTGCGGGCGCACCGCCAACACAGTTGGACGGGGAGTCGTGCGAAGAATGCACTGCGCGCGTCGCTCACCTGAACGGTGCGCCGAACGGTGCATCGGTGGACCGGCGAGAATTCGTTACGCGAGGTGCGCTGGCCGCTGTCGGAGCGCTTCTCGCCAGTGCCTGTGGTGGAGGCGGCGGAGGCAACGTCACTGGGCCGGGAAACCCAGGTGGCGGTCTCAAGGGCAGCTTTTCTGTGCAGGTATCGAGCTTTCCCGCGCTTACTTCGGTGGGCGGCATTGCTCGCGTTGATTCCGGGCAGAGCACACCCGTGGCAGCGGTGCGCACGAGTGACACGGCGTTCGCGGCGTTCTCGCTCATCTGCCCGCACTTCGGGTGCACTGTCGGAATTACGACTGGGAGCTTCGTCTGTCCCTGCCACGGTGCTCGCTTCGCCGCCAATGGCCATTGGACTGGCGGCCAACCTACAGGTAATCTCAGCGCATACAACACCAGTTACGACGCGGCGACGGGTATGCTGACGATCACCAGCTAACGGTCACCGGCTAACGAACTCGGAGCAAGGGCGGGCGCCCCAGCCCTTATCGCAGGTTAAAGAGCTCTTGGTGGAACGCGCTGGCCGGAAGCCCCTGGTCAGTGAAGTTCTTTCGCAGCTCCTTGCCGAATGTCGCCGGACCGCAGAACCAGATGTCCGCGGACCTCCAGTCCGGCACCACCTGGCGAATGTCCTCCCCGGTCATTCGACCATCCTCGGCGGCGACCCAGACGCGCAGAAGCACGTGCGCCGACTCCGCGAGTTTGCGTAGCTGTTCTACAGACTCGATGTCGCGTGTTGCCGTGGCATGGAACAGATCGATGGTCCTTCCGTCCGACTGGGCCGCAAGCTCTTGCATACGAGAGATGAATGGAGTGATGCCGATGCCCGCGCTGACCCAGATCTGCCGTTGGTGGCGACCGTCGAAATTGAAGCGGCCGTACGGGCCCTCAACCGTGACCAGAGTGCCCACCTCCAGCGTTGTCGGAAGCGATTTCGTGTAGTCTCCTAGCCCCTTGATGAGGAACATGAGGCGGCCATCGTCCTTCCACGTGGACGAGATCGTGAACGGGTGCGGCCCTTCTCCATCCTCAAAGTTCACGAAGGCGAACTGGCCCGTCTCGTGGCCGCTCCAGCGGCCCTTGAGACGAATGGTGACCCCGAGAATCCCCACGTCGTGGTGCGTCCTGACGGCCTCGATCTCGCCGACCGCCTGGTGCGTCCGTCCCACCCTCCGGAACAGGGTGATAATCGCGGCCACGCTCCCACCCGCCATGAGGGCCACGATCACGTACGCAATCGCGTGCGTCCAGTACGCGGTCTTCATGAGGACGACGGAGTGGAACACCAGCACGAGGTAGACGATCGCGAGCAGCCGATGTGTTTTCAGGAAGTAGCGATACGGAAACCATCGGAGTAGCGCCAGCAGGACCAGTACTACAGTCGCGTAGAAGCACACCTGGCCAACAGATCGTGCGGGATTCTGCAGGGTGGCGAGCAGTGAGGAGCCCTGCGGATTCCGGGCAGCTCCTCCTCGCCCAGGCTGTGCCATCCAGCCGAGGGCGGCGAGCCACCCGGGTCCGTTGATCCATAGCCAGTGGGCGACGGCCATCACCAGTCCGGCGACGCCGAGCCACTTGTGCAGACGGTAGCTCTTGTCGAGGCCGCCGATATGGGGCTCCAGTGCCGCCGATCGTAGCGCCAGAATCATCGCTACACTCATCACGCCCATGGCGATGATGCCGGTGTAGTTGATGAGCGACAGCCGCGTCTGCGAGAACGTACTGGCGCCCGACCGGAGCGGGTCGGCCGCGATCCACAGGGCAGTGAGCCCGATACAGAGCGTCCAGAAAATCAACTTGATGCGTGTCATGTCAGTGTAGCCGCGCGTTTCAATCGTCCACCGTGAACCACCCGTTCTACAGACTGGCAGTTCGACTGCGGGATCGCGATTCGCTGCGACCGCGGGTTGACGCCCTGACTGCTACCGCCGTCTGAGCGCGATCGCGCCACTCGTGTGATCTGTCGTGTGATCTTTCGGACTTCATCGGACACTCCTTCGTAAAGGAGTATCCGATGAAGCTCAACCATCTGCTGGCGAATTATCTGGTTGTGGTCCGCCTTGCCGGCCGGTGATCCGGATTCGAATTTAGCGGGGCAGAGCAAAGGCCACGATGGCGTCGCCCACGGGCGACTTCTGGTCCAGGTGCCGCTCCATGGCGCTGCCACCGAACACGCCTGCCACGTACTCGGCTCCATTGACCATGTAGACGCTGAAGGCGCCGTTGGCGCCGCCGGCATTCTTGATCTGCTTGGGCACGTCGAAGGTCCAGAGATTATCGCCGGTCTTCGCGTTCACCGCGTGCACCTTGCCCTCCGTCTCACCGTAGAAGATCACGTCGCCGGCAATGGCCGGACCGGTGAGCCCAGCATCGGTTTCTAGTGAGAATCGCCCAATCAGCTAGCACGATTACGCAGCACGATCAGGATATCGCGCGCGCAATCACGAACGCCGCCGCCGCTGCCAAGCCTCCGATCAGGCCGGTCTGCAGTGCGCTCCGAACGATGGACGATCCGGTGAAGTGGCCCTTTACACCGCCAAAGATGAGCAATGCGGCGAGCGTCAGAACGATCGAAACGGTGAACGCTGCGCGCATGCTGCTCAACAGCATGTATGGCGCGAGTGGGAACAGCCCACCGGCGACGTACGCGCCGGCGATGGTGAGTCCGCTGTGCAGTGCACGCTTGGGATCGGGCTGTTCGAGCCCGAGCTCGAAGCGCATCATGAAGTCACGCCATGCATCCGGCCGCCGGGCAAGGGCATCTATGACCGGCGCCGCCTCCGCAGCAGTCAGTCCGAATGCAGTAAAGACATCTGCGACCTCGGCCCGCTCCGCTTCCGGCTTGCTCACAATCTCCGCTTCCTCCCGGGCGCTCTCGCTCGCGTAGTGCTCGGCGTCGCTCCTCCCGGCAAGATAGCCGCCCAGCCCCATGGCGATGGAGCCGGCGGCGATTTCCGCCAGTCCCGCAGTGACGACTATGTGCGCTGAGGAAACGGCGCCGGAAAGTCCAGCCGCCAGGGCGAATGGCACCGTCAGACCATCGGACATCCCTATGACGATGTCACGAACAATCTCACTGGAGGTGAAATGGCGCTCTACGTGTGGCGTCTGGGGCATCCCCGAACCTCCTCCCTCAGGCCACGGTACGCGACCGACCGACGTCGCTTCTGCGCCACTGGTATCTCACGCTATGTGCAACGTGCACGGGCTACGCCAGCCGTGGCTCTCGATCGCAAACCTTCTAGGATCATCTTCCGAAAAGGGCAGTGACACGCCGCAGTATGAGCGCGTGGAGCTATGTGCGCGTGTGTGTGCACGTCCTGACTCTCAGCAGCGCACTCGCGCCAGAACGATAGATCAAGATAGTATCGCGAGTCGCGACTGATTGCCGCTTACCGTGATCCCGGTACGAACTCTGCGCTCAGTTGTAGCGTTGCAGCCATCACACGAGCCGGAGGACACACACATGAGCACGAAGACCACGTGGGAACCGCACACCGAGCACGGCAAGCTGAGCAGTGAGGATCGACACAAGCTGCCTGACAGCGCCTTCGCGTTTCCGAAGGAGCGCAAGGAACCGATCACCGATGCTTCGCACGTGCAAGCCGCGCTCGCCCGCTTCGATCAGGTGGAGGGGGTATCGGACGCGGACAGGGACCAGGCGTTCGCGAACATCGAGAAGGCGGCCAAGCACTACCACATAAGCGTCGAGGAAAAGAGCTGGCACGACCTCGGCAAGAAGCCGCACACGAAGAACCCGGCGCAGCACTGATGCCGTCCGCTACGGGGCGGTGCGCCGGAAGCATCGCACCGCCTCTGTAGCGCTACCGCCGATCGTCGATCCGCTTTCTCGAAGGGACGCCGCGCAGGGCGGCGTGATACTCAACGTGCTCAAGGAAGCGGTGCCGTCGGAGCGGCGCAGCCGGTTCTGGGCTTTCCGCCTGGGCGTCGCGGTGTACACCGCCCTGCTACTGACGCTGTAGCTGTAGCTGACGCATGGCTGATTCTGTAGCGCCGCCTGCCCAGCTATCGCGCTCGCTCCTTCGCTAGAACAGCGGCGCGATGGGGAGTCCGGCGCCTATGATCAGCGCGGCTGGCCTCGCGGAGGTGACATACACGCGTTGCCCTTTCGGCACCTCGTCGCCCGCACGCGGCAACCCGGTCGCGACGTAGTCCAGCGTCACATAGGCATACAGGCCGCTCCGCTTCAGCGCGTTGCCGTCAGCCAGCCAGAAGAATGGATATATGGTGGTGTAGGTACCGAGGTCTAGCTTGTGCGTGTAGTCACTCATGTCATCTGGCCGCGCTGCCTTGCTGAACAGGTCGGCGGCATAAACTACGAGGTTGAACGCTCCGCCCATGTGCTTCTTCCGGAGCACGTCGAAGTCGGCGCCGAAGGAGAGCGACGGGGTATTCGCGCGAACATCGCCGCCGAGGGTGCTCGCCGTGTACTCCGTGAATGGGTTGCTAGTGGCCGTGGCGTTGGGAAGCCACTGTGCCGTCATGTATAGCGACGTGCGGGCCAGTACCGTGGGAACGGACACGAAAAGCTGCAGCTCGAGATTCGTCGCTGACGGCACTTCCTTGACCGCTCCGGTCGACAGGTCGCGCACCATGGGTTTGCTGAATATGTGCGAACGTATCGCGGCAGCATTGAAGCTCAGGTTGGGTGTGCAGAGAATCGTGCACGCACTCTTCTGCCCCTGCGCGTGCGCGCGTACAGGCGCCGCGAGCGCGAATAACCCACCACAGCACAACATCGCCGCGCGTCTGATGGCGCGCCTGCTGGATCGTTTATCGGTGTGCATTTGCAACTCCTTTCTCCTCTTGCCATCGCGGGCGAGGCGGGTGAAATACGATGCTCCCGTCGATCATCGTCGTACTTCGCCGCAATGTCCGAGCCGGCGACGCGGGACGAACGCGATTGAATTGGCCATGTCCTGACACGTGATTCAAGCAATATCACGAGCCCGCACGTGAGCTATCACAGGAGACGCGCACTATTGCGCGGATGATCATGTCGCTGATCGAGGAGGCGGTCGACTAGCGAGCCGATCAGTAGAACTGCCGCAATTCAACCTGCGAGTTGCTCCTGGGATATCCATAGATCCGCGCGACATCGCCCTGACGCAGGTTGTTGAACCGGTTGATGTCAGCGCGACTCACTCCGTTGGAGAGCAACACGGTAATCCGGCCGGCGTTTCTATCGTCCATGATGAACCAGCCGTTCTGGCGATCCACCTGGCGTACCGAACCCTGGAACGTCTGCACGTTGCTGGACTGACCCTGCGACTGCTGGCCGTTGTTTCCACGCACGGACTGATCAACCTGCACGTAGTTCGTGTAGTACGCGCCATTACCACCATCCTGGATGCTCGCTGTCACCCGATCGCCGTTCTCGAGCGCGGTAGGCGGGTAGTTCTGGTTCTGGAAAACAACCCGCGTGTTGTTGTCGTAGCTCACCCACACAGACTGGCCGTTCGACTGCTGGATCGCGATCCGTTGCGACCGGGTGTCGACACCCTGCACGCTGCCGGACAGCTGGTTCGACTGTTGCCCCCCGCCAATCCCGCCACCGTTGCCGCCGAGCACGCTTCCAAGGATGTTCCCGAGGCCGCCCGTGGACGAGCAGGCGCCCAGTCCCGCCATCATCAATACCACGGCGCCGCGGCGCACGGCGCGTCCAACGATATTCACAGTCATGAAGAACTCCGGGTAAAGGTGCGCACATTGTATAGCAACGGGAGTGCCGTTCCCGCAGACAGCCTGGCTAGGGCGAACACCGCTTAAGCTAGTTATCCTGGCGTAAGGTGAGCGGAGTACGTTGCGAGCAGCACCACGCGACTTTTTGCGTGCAGGCAAACTTTACTCCCGTACGAGGTACTACGTGACAGAGACTCGAGCGTCCGATGCTGGCGAAGCTTTCAACAAGGTCCCCGCGGTCACGATCGTCTTCTGGATCATCAAGATCCTCGCGACCACTGTGGGCGAGACGGCCGCCGACGTCCTGTCCACGACTTTCCATCTTGGCCTGGTCATCACGTCATACGTGATGGGCGCGCTGCTGCTCGGCGCGTTGTTCGTGCAGATCAGAGCCAAACGATACGTCCCGACCTTTTACTGGATCGCCGTCGTCTTCATCAGTGTCGTGGGGACGCTCATCTCGGATAACCTGGTGGACAACCTCGGCGTCAGCCTGATGACGACGACGATCATCTTCAGCTCTGCCCTGATCGCGGTGTTCGTATGGTGGTACCTGAGCGAGCGGACGCTCTCCGTCCACTCCATCCATACCACTCGGCGTGAACTATTCTACTGGGGCGCGATCCTGTTCACCTTTTCGCTCGGTACCTCCGGCGGAGATCTTCTGTCGGAGCGGCTCGGTCTCGGGTACACAGTCGCGCTGGCGATCTTCGCGTCAGGAATTGCGATCGTGTACGCGCTGTATCGCTTCCACGTGCTTAACAGCGTTCTTGCGTTCTGGATCGCCTACATTCTCACGCGACCACTCGGCGCTTCAGCCGGAGACCTGCTCACGCAACCCGGGAGCGCGGGCGGGCTCGGGATCGGGCGGCTTACGAGCAGCGCGGTGATCCTCGTCCTCGTTGCCGCACTCGTCGTCTACCTCTCGGCGCAGGAGCGAAAGCACCCGCCGAGTCCGGTCTCGACCTCGCCGCCGCCGGTCCGGTAAGCTGCGGTGATGTTGCGCTTGACGCCGCCTCATAGCTGCGCACGAATCCAGTAGCACACCGCATCCCGCGCCCTCGCGAGCACTCCCCGTGCACTGACCGCTGCCAATCCAATCCACGCACTCCGCTCCAGGTCGGCTGCGAAGGCGCGCTCCATCTCAGTGGCGAGCCCCGAGTCAGCCACCACGACACCACATTCTCCGTTCAGCGCGAAGGAGCGCGGATCGAAATTGATGGAGCTAACCAGGCTCACCTGGCCGTCCACAGTTAGCGTCTTGCAGTGGATCATCGTCGGCTGAAACTCGTAGATCTCCACGCCTCGTGCCAGCAGTGTTGGCCATACGTGCCAGCTCGCGTGCCGGACGACGGGCATATCATGGTACGGACCCGGCACGATGATTTTCACGTCGACGCCGCGCTCACTGGCGATGCACAGATTCTCCACGAAAGCGGGCGTGGGGACGAAGTAGGCGTTCGTGATGTGCAGTGACCGGGTCGCACCGGCTATACAGGCCGCTATCGCGCGCTGCGCCGGGGAGGAGCCGTTCGCGGGGCTGCTCACCACCATGCATGCCTCCATCTTCCCGCGCACCTCCGGAATGGGGTAGTCGCGCGCATTGAGCAGCAACTCATCGGTGCACTGGTTCCAGTTGTCCGCGAACGCCGCCTGCAGGCTGGACACAACAGGACCGGTGAGACGTGCGTGCGTGTCGCGCCAGTGTGCGGGACTCTGCGCGTGTCCGGACCATTCGTCAGCAATCCCCACGCCGCCTGTGAAGCCAACAGTGCCGTCCACAATGAGGAGACGACGGTGCGTCCGACGATTGTAGCGCATCCACGCGTACCACCTGACGCGCCCGAACAGGGCGACGTGACACCCGGCTGCCCGCATATCGGCAATGAGCGCGGCCGGCATCAGATCCGCACCCTCGCTGTCCAGGACGATGCGTACCGTGACGCCGCGCCGCGCGGTCTCGCAGAACAACGCCGCAAACTGCTTGGGGAGTACTCCCGCCCAGTACACGTAGCTGGAGAAATGCACCGTTTCCCGGCTGTTGCGAACGGCCGCGATCATCGCCGGAAATATCTCGTCGCCATTCTGCAACAGCTCCACGTGATTGCCCGTACTCGGCGGCTCGCCAGCGGCACCATGCAGGGCCCGTAGAAATGCGGATGGATCAGCGAAGATTGGAGGTGCAGCGTCCACGCGGTCCTGCCGGTTCGCGTCAGCGTTGATCGCGAGCGTCATGTACACGAACGACGTGACCGCCACCCCGACCACAACGATCAGGATGAGGATGATTGGCCAGATCAGGCTCATGTCCGTGAATTCCGCGTCTTGAGGTCTTGGGCCGGCGACTGCATATCTATGCGCGGCGCTCCGGTCCTAAACCTGTGTGCCATCCACCATTCGCCTCCCCGCCTCCTGTGAATTCCCGTCGCCAGTTCCTGATCCAAGCTCCCCTCGGCCTGTTCGGTACGCTCGCGGCCTGCCGCGGCGAAGAACAGTCACCCGATAGTAGCCACTCGGCCACCCCCGGCGCTCCGCCCGCGTTCAACACGGCGCCACCGGTTGGACCCGAGGTGTCGACAGCCACGTTCGCCGAGGCGGAGAAACTCGCACAGGTGCAACTGACGGACGCGCAGCGGAGCATGGCGGCAACCAGCTGGCGCACGTCCATGGCCGCGCTACTCGAGCGGCGCACCGGCCCGCGAAAGGTGACGCTGGAGCCCTCACTCGCACCCGCAACGCAGTGGAATCCGGTCATCGCCGGTGAAACCACCGGTCCCGCAAGCGACAGCTTCGTGCGCAGCAGCACGGACCCGGGTCCGCTACCGGCCAGCGACGAGGACATCGCCTTCGCCCCGGTAACGCAACTCTCGCGCTGGATCGAGACGCGTAAGCTCAGCTCCGACCGGCTCACTCGCATCTATCTTGAGCGCCTCACTCGCTTCAATCCGAAGCTCCGCTGCGTCATCACCCTCACGCAAGACGTGGCGCTGGCGCAGGCCAAACAGGCAGACTCGGAGATCGCCGCGGGGCGGTACCGCGGACCGCTGCACGGCATCCCGTACGGCGTGAAGGATCTGCTCGACACCGCCGGCATCCCGACAACCTACGGCGCCGAGCCATTCCGCAATCGAGTGCCGAGCACCGATTCCGCTGTGGTTGCGCGACTGCGCGGTGCAGGCGGCGTGCTTGTGGCGAAGCTGAGCATGGGTGCGCTGGCGCTCAACGACATCTGGTTCGGCGGCCAGACGATGAACCCGTGGCTACTGGAGGAAGGCGCGTCCGGCTCCAGCGCGGGGCCCGGTGCCGCGACCGCGGCGGGGCTGGTGGGTTTCTCGGTGGGAAGCGAGACCGGCGGAAGCATCATCAGTCCCAGCATGCGTTGCGGCGTCACGGGGCTGCGCCCCACCTACGGCCGCGTGCCGCGCACGGGTGCGATGACGCTCTGCTGGTCGCTCGACAAGCTCGGCCCCATGACCCGCAGCGTCGAGGACACGATGCTCGTGCTGCACGCCATCACGGGCCCTGACGCGGGCGATGTGGCAAGCGTCCCCAGCCATCTCGCCTTCGACGCCGGTGCCCCCGTGCAAGGGCTGCGCGTTGGATACGTCCCGGCATGGATGAAGGAGGCTCCAGCGACGGATGTCGATCGCGCCACACTTGACGCGATGTCGAAGCTCGGTATGACGCCCACGCCGATCGCGCTCCCCGACTGGCCTTACGACTCGCTCAACCTGATTCTGTTTGCGGAAGCGGCAGCGGCCTTCGAGGAGCTCACGCTCAGCGGACGCGCGGACCAGCTCAGAGTGCAGGTGCCCGACGCGTGGCCCAATCTCTTCCGCGAAGCGCGCTTTCTCTCAGCCGTTGACTTCGTGCAGGCAGACCGCCTCCGGCGCAAGGTAGCGACCGAGATGGCGCGGGTGATGGCGCAGGTGGATCTTCTGTTGGTCCCGTCATTGCGCGATGAGATGCTTGTCATCTCGAACAATACCGGACACCCTTCACTCACATTGCGCACGGGGTTTGTGCAGGTGTCGGAAGCACGCAGCGATTGGGCGCCCGACCCGGCGCATCCACTGCCGAAGTTCTCACCGCCGCGCCGCGTACCGCACGGAGTCACCCTCATCGGGCGCCTGTTCGACGAGGGGACAATTGCGCGTGCGGGCCTCGCCCTCGAGCGCTCGCTGCACGTAGTGGGCGAGCGGCCACCGGGATTCTGACGATCATTGCGGAGAGTGCCGCAACTGATGTAGCGCGAGCGGTATACTTCTTCGGACTGAGGAAATGTCCGGCACATACAGACCGGCCGGCTCTCTATCGAAATCAAATCCAAAGGAGAAGAAACGATGCTCTGCATTACGACGTCTGTTACTAGGTTCATTGCCGCCGCTGTCATGCTCGCCACCAGCGTGTCGATCGCAGGTGCACAGGCGGCGACTTCGCCCACCAAACCGATCTCATTCGGCATCTGGGCCGGCGCGGCTGTTCCCACTGGTGATCTTTCCAATGGCTCCAGCAGTGGATTTTCCGGCGTCAATACCGGCTACAACGTCACGGGCTCGCTAGCCTTCGCACTGCCGGCCATACCGTTTGGGATTCGCGCTGATGCATCATACAACCAGTTCGGGACCAGGAACGTCCAGTCTCCAGCTTACGTGACCTACGCGACCAGCCCCGGATCTAGTACAGCCAACGTGGTGGGCAACTCATCCTACAACGCCGATGTGCGCGTGCTCGGTTTCACGGCAAATCTGGTTTTCCCACTTCCGTTGCAAGCGACCGTACTTCGCCCATATCTCATCGGCGGTCTCGGCGCGTACAACGTGAGGACTTCACCATTCGCCGTCGGCAGTTCGACTCAGACTAACTTCGGCTTCAATCTGGGCGGCGGGCTGACGATCCCACTATCAGGTTTCAACACGTTCATCGAAGCGCGTTACCACCACGCGAATCAGGACAGCGGCAACATATCATTCGTGCCGATAACAGTCGGCGTGATGTTCTAGTGGGTGACTGAGGACAGGATCGCTCGCGACATGTGGTCTGCAGCCGTACGCGCGATCACCACGCGCGCTCGGGAGTTGGGCACTGTCATCACTGTCGCTTTTATCGTGCTCATAATCGTGAGTGCCATAACCGTCGTTGCAGCCGATCGCGGAAAGATCTCCCAGCACGCGCACCCGAGCTGGGCGCTGCTGTGGCATAGCGCACACGACGAGCGCTACTACATCGACACGGCGACGATCCACACCGACGGTGGTGGAACCCACGCAGTCTTGTTCCAGACTGGCCCCATCCAGTGGGGCGGCGGCCTACGTGGAGTGGATCCGCGCCAAATCGTGCAGCGAGAGGAGGCGACGTACCACTGCAATCAACACAGCGTCGAGGGGACCTCGGTAACGACCGTCGAAACAATCCCCGGACGCTACGAGTACAGTACATACCCTGTGGTGATCTTCGTCGGGACTGCGCAGGATCACGGACCGCGCGAGGCGATGTGGGCATACCTGTGCGATCGGCATCCAGCGGCACCTACGACGTTACCGGCTCCGGCGCGGAAATGATTGACCGCCCTGCGCTGGGAGCACGCGAAGGATGCAGCCGAATTTGCAGGCACTGCGTCATCCGAGCAACCGATGGCTGAGGGTGATCCATGCCCGGGCCTCGTAAGCTATTGCCGTCAATACTATGGCGCGTATGTTCAACGTCGCGAAGTTGAGTAAGCCAACTACGTTCGCAAGGAGGAATTCCGCATGAACGCCTCGCCTCACGATCTTGCCAGTGGCGCGCGCGATGAACTGGTGCGCGAACCAGCTGTCCGCTGATCCGCGTACGCCTGCATCACCAGCTCGCCTTCCATGATCTCTACCGAGATGACCACACATCCTGAGGCGCCGGTGAACTGGATTCGTACTCTCTCGCGCTTCTACGCCAAATCGTTACCCAGCGTATCGTGGCGTTGTTTCGTCGCAGGGCTCGTCTTCACTGCGTGTGCGGCACGGATCGCGCACGCCCAGGCCGAAGCGGGCGTGGTGGTGGATGAGACTACCCATACACCACTCGTTCGCCTACGTGTCGCACTGTTCACACAGACGAACGCCAGATGGCGCTACGTTGACAGCACCATCACTGATGGTCGGGGACTGTTTCAGATCGCGCTGCCATCGCCCGGCGTCTATCAGCTACGCTTCGGTCGGTCTCCCGGGCTGAGTGTCGGTCCCGTGGATACTGTCGCTCAGGATTCGATGATCCAACACGAGTACGCGGTGCCGCTCACACGGCTGGCATCACTACGCCCTTTCGGCGATTGGGAGGTCGATGAACTCGCAACCGCCGTCGAGCACCGAACACCGAAGTACCCGGAGACACTCCGCAACGTGGGCTCCAACGGCACCGTCCAGCTCCGGTTCGTCATCGGCACGAACGGTCGGGTGGAACTGAGCACGATTAAAGTGCTGCGGGCCACTGATCCCGCATTTGTTCAATCAGTCCGTGACTTCCTTGCTACTGCGTACTACCGACCGGCGCGTATCGGAGGCGTCCGCGTGCCGCAGGTCGCCGACCAGGAATTTAATTTCGCGATGGCATTGTAGCGGGTCACCGCCGCCGCAATCACCACAAGTGGAGAGTATCATGTATCGCTACGTCCACGCTATCATCGTGCTCGGCAGTAGCATCCTCTGGACGAGTACCGCGCTTCACGCGCAGGCCAACCAGCGCCTGATGTCGGGTGACACCGCAGTGAAAGCACGAGCACGGTTCGATACCATTCAGGTTCAACCCCAAACGCGGGTTCGGGTGCGCGCGTACTCCGACGGATGGCACATCGGTCGTGTGGCGGAGCAGCGACCGGATACACTGGTGCTACGCCGCTGTGAAGCCTGTGAGCCAGAAGCGTTGTCGCTGCGCTCGATTGGAGAGGTAGACGTCAGCCGCGGACGACACTTTACCGCTGGACACGCCATCGAAGGAGCGCTCGCTGGGACCGCACTCGGTATCGCCGCGGGCATGCTTTACACTTGGCAGTCTGAGCGGAACTGCCGTGGTGATCTGTGTGGCCTTGCAGCGCTGTCGATTCCATACGGCGCGGCGGCAGGTTTCGGCGGTGGTCTGATTGTAGGTGCCATCATTCCTTCCGAGCGCTGGCAGCAGGTGTGGCCACACTGAGGTGCACGCCGCGCCAGAGAGAAATAGCGCTGCTTGTGCTCGGAAATCTGCTCCACTGGTTGATCGATCCAAGGCAGCCAACACATGTCGAATTGAGGGAATCAATGTCTGGTGACTCTCGTGCAGCTGCCGCACGGCGTGATGACACCAGCGTTGCACTCGCTGCCTTGTTTATTGCCGAAGCCATCATGTGCGTCTGGCAGTGGTTCTTCGCCGGATACTTCTATCTCGCGTACATAATCGGAACGGCGGCGCTTCTCTTGGCGTTAGTGGCCGCTATCCTCGTCGTCCCGTTCGTCTGTGCCCTGCGCGCCCTCCGGCAACAGACGCACGCGCCCAGCCCCGCGCTGCTGCTCGTCGCCGTCCTCACCGTCTGGCTGGTCAAGCCATATCACCCTTCTGATGCCTCGCTCGCATGGCGGCTTCACACGCATGCAACGGATTTTGCGGCGCTCGGCGGCGCGTTGCAGGATGACATGAGTCGGAATCGTCGCACATCCGTGGAATTGGTGATTTCGCGGGACCACATGGAGAACACGACTAAGCTCCCACCCTCTCATGAACAAGAGGCACGTTACGTTGCGCTCACGGAGCGGCTCGGCTGCCCGTACGGGCTATATACGGCAGGCGGGACGGCCTTCCTGCAGGTTGAGAATTGGGGCTTTGCCGGTGACTGGGATGCCAAGGGATACGCGTACACGCTGTCACCTCTGCGTAACACTGTGGCAACGTTAGATACCGGGAGTGGCCGTTGGCGGCAGTACCGGTTCCGGCATCTCACCGGCCATTGGTACCTGTTCGACTATCGGAGTTGATTGAGTGAGCGAGCCTGTCTCCAGGCGTGATCGCGTCCGCCAGCAGCTCGCAGACCTCAAGATGCGTGGCAGCTCGGAATCACTCGATCACATGCTCGCCGCCGCAGTTGCCTATCGCAGGCCCGTAGCTCCGGGTTTTCCAAGAAGTTGTCAGCAATCCAGTGATGAAGGCTTTGTTAAGAGGACACCCGGCGTCTGGGTTATCGCAGAGTCCGTTCGGATCGCGCGGGGAGCTCGGCGTCGGTAGATTACCACCACATGATCCTTCCGAGCACCGTCCCACCGGTGGAAGAGATTGCGCAGCTTATCGCAGAGGCATTCCATCCGCGACGGATCGTTCTCTTCGGGAGCCGGGCACGCGGGACTGCACGCCCCGACAGCGATATCGATCTCATGGTCGAGCTGGAGACAGCGGCCCGGCCAGTGGACCGAGCGTTTGCCGTACGGCGGCTGTTCGGCTTGCGCTACTGGTCCATGGATGTAGTGGTGTACACACCCGAGGAAGTGGTCCGATTGCGCGCTGTTCCCGGCTCTCTGATGTCGACCATTGATGCCGAAGGACGCATTCTGTACGAATGTGCCGCCTGATCGAATCCGTCGCGCCGCGGTCACCGCATGGATTGCTAAGGCGGAGGAGGACTTTCTGGCCGCAGACAACAATGTGCGGGCAGAGCAGGTCCCCTGGGCCATCGTGTGCTTTCACGCTCAACAGGCCGCGGAGAAGTACTTGAAGGCGGCGCTGATCGCTCACGAGGTGCGAGCACCGTATACACACGACCTTACGGAATTGCTGACACGATTGGCGGATCGCGACGCGACACTCTCCAGTCTTGCAGATGATGCGAATCTCTTGTCCGTGTATGCCGTTGATGTTCGGTACCCAGACTTTCTGGGGGTTGTCACGAGGGACGATGGCATTGCTGCGTTAGCCGCAGGCCGTCGAGTCAAGAGTGTTATTCTACAGCTGCTCGATCAGTCACACTGACATCGTAAGCCCATAGACGCGCTCCGATAGCAGCCGAGCAGCGCTGACACTGGCATAGCGCGATACGCTCTGCCGCAGGGCCGGCGTCGTTGGTGGGTCTCCGCAGTTTTCAATCCCTGGAGTTTGGGCCCGATCGCCACGATGTCAGAACGTTAAGCCCGCTGGGCTCAATTTCGGGTGCCGCGCCGACATAGTGCATGTCGTCCTTGAGTAGTCATGCGAGTGGCTCGTTGCAGCAGGTGCACCGCGGAGGTGCCCCGAATCGATAACATCGACCATCCTACGCTTGCAATCGACGCCTTTCCCCTGAGCCGGCTACGCTACCGTCACATGCGGCCATTATGACTGTTACACGGGAGAGAGCCCTCATGCGGTCGCTCAATACTACTGCTGCGGCCTATCACCGTGCTTCCGCGCTGCCCTCAACTCCCGCCGCCTCACAAACTGGGAAACACCCCCCAGAACCAGCGCAAATAGACACACCATCCCGATCCGCGTGAGCAAGATCGTCCCCGCCATCGCCGGCCAATCCCCGGGCTCGGCCCGCCCCGTCCCCCATCGCTCCCGGCCCGCGTATATCAGCCCCAGACTTGCGAGCGATTCGAACACCGCCTCGAGCAACGCGAACGCAGGCGCGCGCCACAGCCACTGCGGTACCGGGTAGTTGGACAGATGGATGGTCGCGAATGCCAGCAGCACGATCGGTAGCGCGACGAAGCTCCCCACGAACGAGTGCCAGTCCAGCTCCGCGCCGTGCATGCTCGAGATCAGGTGCAGCGTGCGCACGACGACGGCCGAGATGAGGGCCATCTCGATGAGAGAGCTGGCGATCCGGTGCCAGACAGTCCCGGTGGGGTGCCGAGGCTCTGCTACCTGATCCAATGCCCGATGCGCGACCAGCGGATGTCGGTGATGAACGGGAGCGGACGGTCCGAGTCATCCGCGTTGTACGAGTAATACACGAACATGGGACGCCCACGCACATTGTCGCGCGGGACGAAGCCCCAGTAGCGACTGTCCTTGGAGTCGTACCGGTTGTCGCCCATCATGAAGATGTGTTTCGGGGGCACCACTATTGGACCCCAATTGTCGTGCGTTGGTTGCGCGGGCGGCGGGCCAAAGCGCGATCCCGTGATCTCGACCCGATGCTGCCAGTTGAAGAGAGGGTCCGGATAGTCGGGGATCGGCGCCATCTGCAGCTGCGGATTCACCGCTCCCGGGGGACGCTGCTCCGGCGCGCCGTTCACGTACAGAGCCGCGTTGCGCATGAACAGCGTATCGCCGCCGGTGCCCACGAGCCGCTTCACCAGCGTCGGCGTGGGATCGTCCCCGCGCGCGGCCTCATCCGCCTGGTACGGCGAGACGAAGACTACGACGTCGCCTTTCTGCGGGTCGCGATAGCCCGGCAGGTTCACGTCCGTAAACGGCACGTGCGGACCATACACGAGCTTGTTGACGAACAGCCAATCACCCACCAGTAGAGTGGGGATCATGCTACCGGACGGGATGCGGTACGCCTCCGCGAGAAACGCACGGAAGACGAGGAAGATGAGAACCACTCCCACCAACCCCTTCACATTCTCCCAGATTACCCTTGCTGGCGACTGCTGTGCAAAGGGGTCTGCCTTCCCCGCGCTCCCCTTCTTCGCTCCACTTGACACCTTTAAAACCGCCTCCTTCGTCCTCGCACTGCTTGTTTGCTCCACTCTTA
>JBPCQO010000309.1:0-17241 GCA_050998035.1 Gemmatimonadaceae bacterium
TCTCAAAGCAGCGCAAGCGCCTCCGCCAGACGGGCAAGGGCGCGCCTGCGATCGCTATCCAGAAGTGTCCGCAATGCCAGGCCGCCAAGCGCCCGCACCATGTCTGTGCGGAGTGCGGTTACTACGGTGGCAAACAGCGAGTCGCAGCTAAGGGCGCGTAGTTGGCGCGCATCGCGTTAGACGCGATGGGGGGTGATTATGCCCCCGCCGCGCCAGTTGCCGGCGCACTTCTCGCCCTCTCTGAACTCGACGCAGCGCACACCATTCAACTGGTAGGGCGCGTTGCGGTTGTACAGCAGGCCCTGGACACTCTACTC
Source organism: Gemmatimonadaceae bacterium (assembly GCA_050998035.1). Taxonomy (GTDB): domain Bacteria; phylum Gemmatimonadota; class Gemmatimonadetes; order Gemmatimonadales; family Gemmatimonadaceae; genus Fen-1247. The sequence continues at coordinate 318 of JBPCQO010000309.1, forward strand.
GCTGGTGAATTTGCCAGCGCGGCAGAGCATTGCGTACGGCTGTCCATCGTGGATGCAACCGAGTTCGTCGAGATGTCGGAGAAGCCCCTCTCCGCTCTCCGTTCCAAGCCGCACAACTCCATGAGCGTGGGGCTCACTCTTCAGGTCAAGGGCGAGTCCGACGCGTTCGTGTCTGCGGGTAACACGGGCGCGCAGATGGCCGCTTCGGCGCTGGTGCTCAAGCTGCACCCGGGACTCACCAGGCCCGCTATCGCGACGGTTTTCCCCACGGCCCAGCGCCCGATAATCGTGCTCGATTCGGGTGCCAACGTCGACTGCTCCGCGCGCGAGTTGCTCCAGTTCGCGTGGCTTGGTGGCGTGTACGCCGAGTGCATCATGGGACGCGATGATCCGGCCATCGGCCTGCTCAGCATCGGCGAGGAGTCCGAGAAGGGAAACGCCGTCGTCAAGGAAGCGAACGCGCTCCTGCGTGCCGCGAAAGGACTCAACTTCCACGGCAACGTTGAGGGACGTGACCTCCCCGTCGGCGGTACCGACCGCGGCCCGCTGGATGTGGTCATCTGTGATGGGTTCGTTGGGAACGTGCTGCTCAAGTTCTACGAGGCGGTTACGCCGATGATCATCGGCCTGATCCAGCGATCGGGTGGCGTGGACTCCGAGGCGATCTCCCGTGCGCTCGGCGAGTTGGACTACACCAGGTACGGCGGAGCTCCGCTTCTGGGAGTTCGCGGCGTGAGCATCATCGCGCACGGCAAGTCGTCGCCGCGCGCGATCAGGAACGCAGTCAGCGTCGCAGCGCAGGCCGTGGAGAGCAGGATGAACAACCTGATGGGCGAGCGACTGGCAGCAGCCGCGCGCGATACTCGCGATACCGAGGTCGCGTGACAGGATCCACGGCAAGGCCGTTCGCGCGGATCGCCGGGACGGGGAGGGGACTCCCGCAGCGCGTGGTCACCAACAATGATTTCGCCGCGCTCGGTATCGAAACGTCCGACGAATGGATTGCCGAGCGGACGGGGATTCGTGAGCGCCGCCTGTGCGGTCCCGGCGAGAGCACCTGCTCGATGGCCGCGGACGCGTCCCGCGGCGCGATGCAGCGGGCCGGCGTGCAGCCGGGTGAGATCGACACCATCATCCTGAGCACCGCGACGCCGGACCGGCTACTCCCCGCGACAGCTGTTGACCTGCAGGCCGCACTTGGCGCCGACCGCGCGGCCGCCTTCGACCTCTCAGCGGCATGCTCCGGCTGGGTGTATGGTTTGACAGTGGCCGAGGGATTGATTGCCACGGGGGCGGCGGAGACAGTGCTAGTTGCGGGTTCCGAGAAGATGAGTGCGATCATCGATTGGACCGACCGGTCCACCTGCGTCCTTTTCGGCGACGGTGCGGGTGCGGTGGTGTTGCGTAAGAGCGATGCCAAGGACGGAGCCGGGATCCTCTCCACCTTCATGCGCAGCGACGGAACGCTGGCGGATCTGCTGTACCGGCCGGCCGGTGGAGCGGCGATTCCGATGACTGCTGCAGTGCTGGACGATCGCAGTCATCTGGTCAAGATGGCCGGCCGTGAAGTGTTCAAGCACGCGGTTCGCTCGATGAGCGAGGCGGCCGATCGTGCACTCGATGGGGCGAAGCTCACCGGGAGTGACATCGATCTGATGATCCCGCACCAGGCGAACGTGCGCATCATCGAGGCCACGGCCAAGCACGCGAATATTTCGATGGACAAGGTGTACGTCAACGTGGACCGCTTCGGGAACACGTCGTCTGCATCAATTCCGATCGCGCTGGACGAAGTGATAGAGCAGAAGATCGTCGGGCCTGGCTCAACGGTCCTGATGGTGGCGTTCGGTGCCGGCTTCACTTGGGCATCGATGATCGTCCGTCTGTAGCAAGCCTACGTACGATAGAGCGGGAGTAGAGCGAACCCACGTGCAAGTCATCCTGTTGTTTCCGGGGCAGGGCTCACAGAAGCCCGGAATGGGCAGGGACCTCGCTGCCGAGTTCCCGCTCGCGCGAGACGTGTTTGACCAGATCGACGTGGCTGTTGGCGCACCCGTCAGTGAACTGTGCTTCAATGGTCCCGCGGAAGAGTTGACACTCACCAAGAACGCTCAGCCTGCGCTATTTGCGCATGGCGCGGCGGCGTGGGCCGTTACGCGCGCCATGCTCTCACCGCACGTTGTTGCGGCGGCGGGCCACTCGCTTGGCGAGTTAACGGCGTATTACGCGGCGGGCACGCTCACGCTGACCGACGGCGCTGCACTGGTGCGTCGTCGTGGCGAGGTGATGTTCGACATCGGATCCGAGAAACCGGGGACGATGGCCGCAATATTGGGCGCGCTCACCCAACCTATCGACGACATCTGCGCTCAGGCCACTCTCGAATCGGGATTGGTTGTTCCCGCCAACTACAACACCGAAGAGCAGACTGTTGTTTCCGGCGAGATTCCCGGCGTTGAGCGTGCGATGGAATTGGCGAAGCAGGCTGGCGCAAAGCGCGCCCTGCGCCTATCCGTGAGCGGCGCGTTCCACTCGCCGTTGATGAAGCCGGCCGAACTCGCCTTCAGCGGAGCAATTAACCGCACCGACTTCTCCGATCCCAACTTTCCCGTGTACTCGAACGTGACCGAAGCGCCGTCGATCGAGGCGACGAGTGCGCGCTCCCTGTTGCTGCGTCAGCTCACCTCGCCGGTGCGGTGGATGGGCGAGGTCCGTGCGATGGCCGCGCGGTATCCCGAAGCATTGTACGTGGAGCTCGGCCCCGGTAGCGTGCTGTCGGGACTGATCGTGCGCATCGTTCCAGGTGCCAGAACAGTTGCGTGCGGCACTCCTGCCGACGTGGAGTCCCTTTCCAGGATGCTGGTATGATGCTCACACTCACACTGTCACTCACACTGCCACTCACATGACGACGCTCGCATGACGCTCGCAATCGATCTCACCGGACGTAATGCGCTGGTGACCGGGAGCACCCGCGGAATAGGCCGCGCAATCGCTGCGCGGCTCATCCAGTGTGGAGCACGCGTGGCGATCGTGGGACGCGATATTGACCGGAGCAAAACTGTCGCTCAGGAGCTTGGCGATAATGCTCGCGCTTTTGCTGCTGAGGTGTCTGACATAGCATCGGTCACGCGTCTGGTGGCCGATGTTGAGAGCGCTTTTGGTGGCGTGGACATTCTCGTCAATAACGCGGGTCTCACACGCGACAATCTCATGATGCGCATCAAGGATGATGACTGGGACGCCGTCATCGATGCGAACCTACGTGGCGCGTTCATCGCGACCCGTGCGGCGACCCGCGGGATGATGAAGCGCCGCTGGGGGCGCATCATCAACATCGCCAGCGTGGTGGGGATCACCGGCAACAAGGGGCAGGTGAACTATGCCGCGAGCAAGGCCGGCCTGATTGGATTGACAAAGTCTGTGGCCAAGGAACTGGGGTCGCGGAACATCCTGGCCAATGCCGTGGCGCCGGGCTTCATCGAGACCGATATGACCGCGGCCATGACTGCCGACGCGCGCGCCTCGATGGCTGCACAGATCCCGCTGGAGCGCCTCGGCACCCCTGATGACGTTGCCGGCGTGGTCGCCTTTTTGGCTTCCGACCTGGGGTCGTACATTACGGGCCAGGTGATCGTCGTGGATGGCGGCCTCACCTGACGCGCTTACCTGAAGATGTGCGGGCGACCGCCGGTCGCCCCTACTATATTGTACCGTTCCCCACAAACTGCACGAGGATCCGCATGGCCGACAATACGGAGAAGGTAAAGGACATCATCGCCAACGAACTTGGCGTCGAGCGCGAGAAGCTCACCGACAACGCTTCATTCATCGATGATCTGGGCGCAGATAGCCTCGACATCGTCGAACTCGTTATGGAATTCGAGAAGGAGTTCAACATCGAGATTCCCGACGAGGACGCTGAGAAGCTGCGCACCGTCGGCGACGCACTGTCGTATCTGAACACGAAGGTCGCTGCGTAATGGGGCGCCGGGTCGTCGTTACCGGCATGGGCGTCGTTACGCCCGTCGGCAATTCCGTGGCGGCGACCTGGGATGCGCTTTTAGCGGGTCGCTCCGGTGTCGGGCCGATCACAAAATTCGACCCTGCAAAGTTCCCGGTCCGCATAGCCGCCGAGGTCAAGGACTTCAATCCTGGCGACTTCATGGAGCGCAAGGAAGTGAAGCGGTCCGACGTGTACACTCAGTACTCTGTTGCCGCCGCCAAGATGGCGATGGCCGACGCGGGGCTGAGTGACACGTCCGCCTTGGACCCGGATCGCATCGGGGTGATTGTCGGCTCCGGGATCGGCGGCCTCAAGAGCTTCGAGGAGCAGCACGACGTGTATCGCGAGATGGGGCCGGGCAAGATCAGCCCGTTCTTCATCCCGATGTTCATCGCCGACATCGCCGCCGGTATCGTGTCGATGCATTTCAATGCGAAAGGGCCCAATTACGCGACGGTGTCTGCCTGTGCCACCTCGGCGCACGCCATCGGCGACGCATTTCGCACCATTCAGTACGGTGACGCCGACGTGATGATCAGTGGCGGTGCTGAGGCAACGGTCACACCCATGGCGATCGGCGGCTTCGCCAATATGAAGGCGCTGTCGGAGCGCAACGACTCGCCGGCCACCGCTTCGCGCCCATTCGACGCGACCCGTGACGGATTTGTCATGGGCGAGGGCGCCGGGATTGTAGTGCTGGAAGAGATGGAGCACGCGCTCGCGCGCGGCGCGAAAATCTACGCCGAGATTGTTGGCTATGGCGCGACCGGTGACGCATATCATCTCACATCCCCCGCGCCGAACGGCGAAGGCGCGCAGCGCGCCATGAAGCGGGCCATGAAGGACGCGGGTCTCACGCCGGACGATATCCAGTATATCAACGCGCACGGAACCTCGACCCCTGCCAACGATCTCAACGAGACGCGCGCCATCAAGGCCGTCTTTGGAGATCGTGCGTATGAGGTCAACGTCAGCTCCACCAAGTCTGCCACGGGCCACATGCTCGGCGCGGCCGGTGCCGTCGAGTTCATCGTCAGCACGCTCGTGGTGGAGGAGGGAATTATTCCTCCGACCATCAACTACGAGAACCCCGATCCTGAGCTCGACCTCAATTACACCCCCAATGTCGCGGTCAAGCGCGACGTGACGGCGGCGCTCAGCAACAGCTTCGGCTTCGGTGGCCACAACACAACACTGGCCGTTCGGCGGTTCGAGAAGTAGTCACCGGCGCAACGCGACCACCACGCGAGGGTTAGTTGAGCACGCGCATTGGAATTGGCTACGACTCACACAGGTTCGTGCCGGGCGGCCCGTTAATACTTGGTGGTGTTAGCATTCCCGCGGACGTGTCGCTGCACGGACACTCGGATGCTGATGCCGTCGCACACGCCGTCACCGATGCCGTGCTCGGTGCCGCCGCCGCCGGCGACATCGGTGCTCTATTTCCCGACACCGATGCGGTCAACAAGGGGCGGAATTCCATCGATATGCTCACGGCGGCGGTGCAGACGGTTCGCGCGCTCGGCCACTCGGTCATCAATGTTGATGTGACAGTGGTGGCGGAGTCCCCACGCATCGGGCCGCATGTGGCAGCGATGCGCGCGAGACTCGCGCAGGCGCTGGGAGTCGAGCCGAACGCGGTGGGCGTAAAAGGAAAAACCAACGAGGGAATGGGGTGGATCGGGCGTGGCGAAGGTATCGCCTGCATCGCCGTTGCCACGCTCACCTGTGACCGCTGAGATCGTCGTGCAACCCACGCGCGACGCCATGGCGCGCGCGTTCTGGCTCGAGCCGTTCAGCGACTATCTGACACTCGATGGAGGTGCTTCTCCGCGTACCGTGGAGGCTTACAACCGTGACCTCACGCGCTTCGTTGACTACTCGCTGTCCAAGGGAGCGACTGCTCCGGAGCAGGTCGGCGCACCCACGCTGCGCGCTTATGTGTACCACCTCAAGGATCTGGGGCTCGCACCAGCGTCCATTCGGCGCAACGTATCTGCGCTGCGAACGTACTACCGCTTTCTCATCAACGAAGGCCACGTTGTCCGCGACCCGAGCGACAGGTTGGACACACCCAAGCGTTGGCGCGACCTACCCGATGTCCTCAGCGTCGAAGAGGTCGGAAGGATTCTGGAGGCGCCCTCATTGGATGACACGCTCGCGTTCCGCGACCGCGCCATGCTGGAGCTCGCATACGGTGCTGGGCTCCGGGTAAGCGAATGGATAACGCTGGGCGTGAAGGATCTCATGCTGAGTGAGTCGCTCGTTCGCGTCTTTGGCAAGGGCTCCAAGGAGCGACTCGTTCCTATCGGGCGCAAGGCGGTGGGAGCCGTCGCGATCTACCTGCGCGAGTTGAGGCCAAAGCTGGAGCGGGGCAAGGGGGAGGGGGTGCTCTTCCTCAACGCCCGCGGTGAGCCGATGACGCGCATGGGTGCCTGGAAGATCCTGCGCAAGCACGTGGAGAGCACCGGCATCACCAAACGGGTCAGTCCGCACACGCTGCGTCACTCTTTCGCTACCCACCTGCTCGAAGGTGGCGCTGATCTGCGCGCAGTGCAGGAAATGTTGGGGCACGCAGATATTTCGACAACGCAAATCTATACACACGTGGACCGGGAGTACATTCGCTCAGTGCACAAGCAATTTCATCCGCGCGAGCGACTGATCGGAGCAACATCGTGATCCTGGTCATCGACAACTACGATTCGTTCACCTACAATCTCGTTCAGTATCTGGGCGAACTGGGAGCAGAAGTTGTCGTTCGCCGAAACGATGCGATGCCGGCGGCTGCAGTGGCCGACATGGCCCCACAGGCGATCGTGCTTTCACCCGGCCCGAAAACTCCAGCGGAGGCCGGGATCACGCTCGACGTGATTCGCGATTTCGGCGCTTCGATCCCCATTCTGGGTGTCTGCCTCGGCCATCAGGCAATCGGCGCGGCCTACGGCGGCCAGGTGGTCAGGGCCGGGCGGCTGATGCACGGCAAGACGTCCTTCATCCGGCACAACGGCGACGGGATCTTCCGCGACGTTCCTGATCCGGTCAACGTGATGCGCTATCATTCGCTCACTGTCGAGCGCGCCTCCTTGCCTCCGGAGCTGGAAGTCATTGCCTGGAGCGACGAGGACGATACCGAAGTGCACGCTCTCCGCCACAGGACGCACAGAGTGTGGGGCGTCCAATTTCACCCGGAGTCTGTTTTGACCCAGAATGGGAAGCAGGTGCTTCAGAACTTTCTCGAGCTCGCACGCTGATGCGCTCCACGACACTCTCCGCAGACCGCGCCATAAAGCGCCCCATGATGCGGGTTATAATGCGAGGGGGGATGTACGGCGCGCTCGTAACGGCGCTGGCCGCAGCAGCCGTGCTCGCAGCACCGCAAGTCGCGCTCGCCCAGGCGGTGTCGGTCGATTTCCCTCTGGGGCTCGGATTCCAGGTCCCTGCGTACGACCGCGTGGACGGCCTTTCATTGCCTTTTGGGCCGTCCATAACGCTTGGCGAGGACAGGCTCCTGATCGAGCCCACGCTCACGTACCGGTCCCACCTGGGCAAGGTGGACCCTTCGCTCGCATTGACTGCTCACGTGGATGCCGATTCCGTGTACAGCATTCGCCTGGCCGGTGCTCGCGGCACCTTCAGCAACGACAACTGGATCCGCTCCGACCCCATCAACTCTCTCCTGGCATTTGGCCTGGGGCGCGATGGACGCAACTACTTCCGTGCCGATCGCGCGGAGGCACGCTTCATCGCGCGCCTGCCATTGCCGGCTGACGTCGCGCAGCTCTTCGTGGGTGCCCGGGCGGAGAACGACTGGTCCACAGGCTGGCGCCTGAACGAGCATCGCGGTCCGTTCAGCATCTTCGGACGGCACAATCAGATCGACGGAATCGACCGGCTCAACCCGGAGATCAACCGGGGGCACATCAACTCTCTCATTGGCGGCGGACGGTTGGGATACAAGAGCGACCGCAACACGCTCCGCCTTGATGCTCTGCTCGAGGCCGCAGCCAACAACGCCGTGAAAGGGCGCTTCGAGCAGCTGACGCTCGACGGTCACGTAGCCGTCCCTACCTTTGCTGGACACAGATTCGAGCTGGACGGCCACCTGGTCACAACGGGCGGCGGGCAGGCCCCCGCGCAGCGATATGCCTACATCGGTGGCTCCGGCACGCTGGCCACGCTCGACCTCCTGCAGCTCGGCGGCGACCACCTCTTCTTTTTCGACACCAGGTACATAATTCCGATCCCTCGGGTCACGCTGCCGTTCGTAGGTAGTCCGTTTATCGCGCCGCGCTTCGCCGCTGGTGCAGCCGCGATCGGGGGCTATGGACAGGTCACCCAGAACGTGGGCTTGCGCCTCGGGGCAGGACCTATTCAAGTCGATGTGGTCGTAAACCCGAGAACGCACCAGCGGGACCAGGGTATAGGCATTTCGTTCTCTCGGTAGCTCTCTCGAAAATCCCAAGTCCGGCAGAGGGACGTTTGCGCGGCCACTCCCTGCGCTGTAGATTTGTGGCGTGAAAGTTGCGTCCGCACCTCCGTTTTTTGGTCCTGCTTGAAGACCGCAATAGTGATCCCAGCACGCCTGGGCGCGGTCCGGCTTCCGCGTAAGCCGCTGCGCGATCTCGGCGGACTCCCGCTGATTTTGCAGGTCTGGCACAGGGTGGCCCGCATGGATGTCGCCGATGCCGTGGTCGTCGCGACGGATGATGAAGAGGTTGCGGCTGTGGTTCGCGCCGCTGGCGCTGACGTCGTGATGACGTCGCCCGATTGCCTCTCCGGCACCGCACGCGTCGCCGAAGTTGCTGCCTTGCGGCGCTTCGATCTATTCGACGCCTTCGTGAACGTCCAGGGGGACGAGCCCTTCATCTCCGCAGCCTTCGTGCGTGCGGCAGCAAACGTGGTACAATCGGGCCGTTTCACTCTGGGCACCGCCGCGGCGCCAGCGACGGCGGAGATCTTCGACGCTCCGTCGGTGGTAAAAGTCGTCACCGGCACTGATGGTCGCGCACTATACTTCTCGCGCGCGCCGATCCCGTATCTCCGGGACGACGCCGACGCGGCTGCTCGCGTTCCGCTCACGCTGCAACACATTGGCGTGTACTCGTACACCAAGCATGCGCTGGCTGAGTGGGTTGCGCTCCCGCCGCACCCGCTTGAAGAAATCGAGCGTCTGGAACAGCTCCGGCCGCTCGCGAACGGAATGAACATCGGCGTCGCTGTGGTTGGTGAGCGGGCCGAGTGCGGCATAGATACAGAGGCAGACCTACACCACGCGAATGCGCGTTGGAGTGCATTCGTGGCGGAGGAACAGTGATGGCAATGAATACTGAATCACCACAACAGACGCGCTACGTCTTCGTCACCGGTGGCGTCGTATCGTCGCTCGGCAAGGGGATAGCGGCGGCGTCCATTGGGCGATTGCTGGCCGAGCGTGGCATGCGCGTAACGATCATGAAGTTCGATCCTTATCTCAATGTCGATCCGGGGACGATGTCTCCGTTCCAGCACGGCGAGGTGTTCGTCACGGATGACGGCGCCGAGACAGATCTCGACCTGGGCCACTACGAGCGCTTCATCGACCGGTCGCTGTCCCAGGCGAACAACGTCACGACCGGACGCATCTACCTCAACGTCATCACCAAGGAGCGGCGCGGCGAATACCTCGGCTCAACCGTCCAGGTGATCCCGCACATCACCGATGAGATCAAGTCGGCGATGAAGCGGCTCGCTCCGGACAACGACGTCGTGATCGTGGAGATCGGCGGCACGGTTGGTGACATCGAGTCGCTCCCGTTTCTGGAGGCGATAAGGCAGTTCCGCCAGGAGATCGGGCGCGAGCACGGGATCTTCATCCATCTCACACTGGTTCCGTACATCGCGGCGGCCGGCGAGGTCAAGACCAAGCCGACGCAGCATTCCGTGCGTGACCTCATGGAAATCGGCATTCAGCCCGACATTTTGATCTGTCGCGCCGAGCGTCCGCTGTCAGAGGATGTAAAGCGTAAGATCGCACTGTTCTGTAATGTTGAGTTTGGTGCGGTGGTCGAGAGCAGGGACGTCCCCACCATCTATCAGATCCCACTTGTCTTTCACGAGCAGGGGCTTGACGAGCGCGTCATGCACCGGCTCGGTCTGCTTGGCCGCAAGGCTCCAGACCTCACTCCCTGGCGCAACCTGGTCAGGCGAATCATCGCACCGCCGCGGAAGGTGAAGATCGCTGTGGTCGGCAAGTATACCGAGCTGATCGACAGCTACAAGAGCGTGCAGGAAGCGCTCATACACGGCGGCATCGCAAATAACGTCGGCGTAGATCTGTCATGGATTTCGAGCGACACATTCACGTCGCGAGAGAAAACGCGTGAGATACTTTCGCAGTTCGACGGTCTCATCGTGCCCGGTGGTTTCGGCGTGCGCGGAGTGGAAGGGATGGTCGAAGCCATCCGATATGCACGCGAGGCGGGGCTGCCGTTCTTCGGGGTGTGCCTTGGGATGCAGATCGCGATCGTGGAGTTTGCACGAAACGTCATGGGACTGGACGACAGCAACTCCAGCGAGTTCTCGCCCGACTGCGGCAACGCCGTCATATCGCTGATGGAATCGCAGCAGCACGTGACCGACATGGGAGGCACGATGCGGCTGGGCCAGTACCCGTGCAGGCTAGGCGAGGGAACGCGTGCAGCGGCGATGTATGGGACTTCGCAGGTGAACGAACGACACCGGCATCGCTACGAAGTTTCCAACGCTTACCGGGACGGCTTCATCGAGCACGGCCTCACGTTGAGCGGGCTGTCACCAGACGGCTCGCTGGTCGAGATCATCGAGTTGCAGACGCACCCATGGTACATCGGCTGCCAATTTCACCCTGAGCTCAAGTCGCGCCCGACGCGTCCGCATCCATTGTTCGCTGGCTTCATTGCAGCGGCCGCGGAGCACGAGACAGCGCGCACCGAACATACCGAACATGTAGAGAGCGAAGAACGGGAGATGGAAGGCCGTAAAGCTGAATCTCGCGCCGGCGCTTCGGTCGCATCGTGAGCACACTCTTTCCGCGCGACCGTTTTTTTCTGATCGCAGGCCCATGCGTGCTTCAGGACGATGCGCTGAATCTGCACATTGCGGAAACGCTGCTCCGACTCGAAGAAAGGATTCCGGGCGGCGTGATCTACAAGGCCAGCTTTGATAAGGCAAACCGCTCCAATGCCGGTGCGGAGCGCGGGCCCGGACTGGAGCGCGGCCTGGCCGCACTCGGCCGCGTCCGTTCCGCGACAGGGCTGCCCGTACTCACCGACGTGCATGATGCAGCACAGTGCGCCACGGTCGCGCATCAGGTTGACGTGCTTCAGATCCCGGCCTTTCTGTGTCGTCAGACCGATCTACTCGAGGCGGCCGGCGCGACCGGTCGTCCCGTGAATGTGAAGAAGGGACAGTGGATGCATCCCGAGGGAATGCGCGGCGCTGTCAAAAAGGTGCGGAGCGCTGGCGGCGGCGATGTAGCCGTGACCGAGCGCGGCACCTTCTTTGGCTACGGGGATCTGGTTGTGGACATGCGCTCGTTCACGCGCATGCACGCGGCCTGTGATGTGCCAGTGATATTCGACGCAACACATAGTGTGCAGCAGCCCGGCAGGGGAGTGGGCGGCGCGAGTGGCGGAGCGCGCGAGTTCATTCCGGCCCTGGCGCTCGCAGCGATTGCAGCTGGAGCGGATGGCGTCTTCATCGAGACCCATCCCGATCCGGACAGCGCGCCGAGTGATGGGCCGAACATGCTCCCGCTCTCTGAGTTGGGCGATCTGGTTGACCGCATGGTGGACTTGTGGGCGCGGGTACGGCGCTGAAGGTCGACGTCCTCGAACGAGCGCGTCACGTTCTGGCGCTCGAGTCGGACGCTCTGCGTGAGGCTGGCGCACGCCTGGGCGACGAGTTCGTGCGGGCGGTCGACATGATCGCGCGCTCCAGCGGGCGCGTAATTGTGAGCGGCGCTGGAAAGTCTGGGCTTATAGGGAGAAAGATTGCCGCGACGCTAACGTCAACCGGAACTCCAGCCACGTTCCTGCACCCGAGCGATAGCGTACACGGCGACCTCGGGATAGTGGGAGAATCGGATGTCGCGATCCTGATCTCCAAGAGCGGCGAATCGGACGAATTGCTGAGTCTGCTCGACCACCTCAAGCGACTGGGTGTCGCGACGGTGGCGATCACTTCGAGTTCAGACTCGACGCTCGCGTCGCACGCCGACGTGACGCTGGACGCGTGGGTGCGGGAGGAGGCCTGTCCGCACGGTCTTGCGCCGACCACGAGTACGACGGTCGCGTTGGCGCTGGGCGACGCGCTGGCTGTCGCGCTGCTCGAGGAGAAGGGTTTCGGCGCCGCCGATTTCGCGCGCATTCATCCGGGCGGAGCGCTGGGCCGGAAGATGTTGACCCGCGTTCGCGACGTTATGCTCACCAGCGACCTGCCGACACTTGAGAGTGGTGCGACCATGCGTGATGCCATCGTTCAGCTGGCTGAGCGCCGGGGCATTGCTGTGGTTTTAAATAGTGGCGGCGATGTCCTTGGAATCATTACGGCTGGTGATCTGACGCGTCTTATGGAGCGTGAGCCAGACGTCATGCGCGTGCCAGTGGATGGCGTGATGAATCGTGCGCCAAAGCTCGCCTCCCCGGACGAGTTGGGCAGCACTGTCGTGCATCGGATGGAAGAGCACGGGATCATGGCCGCCCCCGTAGTGGGAGACGACGGTGCGCTCTGCGGTGTGGTCCACCTTCACGATCTACTTCGTGCGGGTGTTGCGTGACTCGATCCGTACGAACTGCGCTGTTTGCGGGCGCCGTTGGCTTAGCTGCAATGTCTGCCTGCCGCAGTGGCAAGAAGACACCCCCGATCTCGGGCCGGTCGGCTCTGGCGGATTCGGCTGATCAGGTAATGTTTGGCGCCCGCTTCAATCTCACCGACCACGGTATCCTTCGCGCGGAGCTGAATGCCGACACGGCATTCTTCTTCGACGACAACACCCGGGTCGAACTCACGGCCGTGAACACTACTTTCTTCACGACGACGGGCACCAAGAGCGCTTTGCTCACGTCCCGGCGCGGAACCTATCGCACGCAGTCCGGCGAGATGGTCGCCCGCGGTGACGCGGTCGTGAACTCCGAAGACGGCCGCAGGTTACGGTCCGAGGAGCTGAAGTACGATCAGAATCGCAACCAGATCTCCAGTGATAGTGCCTTTGTCCTGACGGAGCCCGACCGCCGGTTGGAAGGAGTTGGGTTCCGTTCCGATCCGAATCTGCAGCACGTACAGGTTCTGAACGCAAAGTCCGGTACCACTGGAACCGTCACCATTCCGAACCAATGATCAGGCGTCTGTGCTTTGCCTTCGCCGTAACGATGGCAGCGATGAGCGGGTCCAGTGTGGCGCAATCAACGGCGCCGCGGCCGGGCGTACCGGTCCCTGGCGGCAAGTGCATCATTGATTTCGAGGGCTCATCAGGAGACCGGACCACACGCATCAACACCGACAAGCTTCCTTCCGGTAAGTACAACGCGTATGTGGGTGGCGGCTTCATCGGCCACTGCCGCGGGGAGGACGTTACTCTGCGCTCCGATAGCGCGGAGTATTACGGCGATCAGAGTTTGCTGTACCTCATCGACAACGTTCACTATGTAGAGCCGCGTGCCAAGGTCGACGCGCAGCACATGACGTACTGGATGGCTGAGGAGCACCTGCGGGCTGAGGGCAACGTGTATGCAGTTCTCGCGAGCGGGACGACAATGCGCGGGCCAGTTGCGGATTACTATCGCGCGGCGCCCCCAATCAGGACGATAGCAATGCTGATAGCCAGCGGCAGACCGCAGCTCGGGCTCGTGCAGCGCGACTCGCTCACGGGAAAACCGAGCGATACGGTGCACGTGGTCGCCGAGCGCATCACCACCGTCGGGGACAGCCTTGTGTATGCTGGCGGCGACGTCCACATCACGCGCCCGGACCTCCTCGCCACGGGCGACTCGGCTTTTGTTGATCAGGGGATTGGCCGGGCGCGGCTGCTTCTGAAGCCGAGGGTTCAGGCGCGCCAGAGCAGGCCGTTCACGCTCACAGGCGGGGTGATTGACGTATTCTCCCAAAACCGGCTGGTGAACCGCGTCGTTGCATCGCCCAACGGTCACGCCACCAGCCAGGACATGCAGCTTTACGCCGACTCCGTGGATCTGCGCGTGAAGAACAACGCGCTTGAGCGCGCAGTTGCCTGGGGCAAGACACGGGCGCATGCACTGACACCCGACCGCGACATTGTTGCCGACTCGATCGATGCGATCCTGCCAAACCAGCGCGTTCGCGAAATTCATGCGGTGGGCTCCGCGTACGCGACCAGCATTCCCGACACCGCGGTCGTGCACACCGCCGAGCGCGATTGGATCAGGGGAGACACGCTCGTCGCCACCTTCGACTCCGTCTCCAAAGCTGACACCGGTCACACACCGCCGATCAAGATGATCGTCTCGCGGACCAACGCGCGCGCCCTGTATCATATCAAGGGTACGGACAACGGTGCAGGTAAGGGCACCGACAAGAGTGTCGCCAAGGGTGCCGCTCCGGCCACGGGGCGGTCCGGCCTCAACTACGTTACGGGTCGCGTGATCGATATCGCGTTTGCGGATCGAGCTGTCCAGACCGTGACCGTCACCGACAAGGCGAGCGGCCTTTTTCTCGAACCATATGATAGCACCGCGGTGAAGCGCCCAGCGCCTGCCGGTTCGAGATCCGCGCTACGTGCAAGGGCGCCTCGCCGCGGAGGCATACGATGACGTCGCCGATCTACTCCGACGTCATTGCATCGCTCCTGGCACATGCGGCGGGCGACGAGCGCTCCGCTGTGCTGGCGCTGGAAGCTCTCGTTCGGTGTGCGGATGATACCGGATCGGCGACCCTCAACTCCATCGCTGTAGCATACCGTGACGAGTACCTCCGTACGCTACGTGACGAAGGGAGGGACGCACCCCGTGAGGCGGGGCGCCTGAGCCTCGACGAAGTACGCGCGTATCTGACGACGTGGGTACTCCCGCGCCTCGCCAACGAGAAAGTCGTTGTGGTCCCGCCGGGTGACATCAGCGACTACACGCAGATCCGACTGTCTGACAGGCTGTGGAGCGATATCGCGCCGCTTCGGGCGCAGGTCGCTGACATGCTGCGCCAGACCGGCGAGTTTCCGCGCGTGGCAACCGGCACCATCGGACCGGAGGATCGCGCGCCCGGCAGTAGTACTCTCGAGGCGGACGGGCTGGTCAAGGTTTATCGCAGGCGCACTGTCGTGAACGACGTTGCCCTCCAGCTCAAGCAGGGCGAGATAGTCGGGCTGCTCGGCCCCAACGGGGCGGGGAAGACTACCACCTTCTACATGATCGTGGGACTGATCCAGCCGCTCTCTGGGAGCATCAAGCTGGACGGCAACAACATCACCGAGATGCCCATGTATCAGCGGGCGAGACTCGGCATCGGTTACCTGTCGCAGGAGCCGTCCATCTTTCGCAAATTAAGCGTGGAGGACAATATCCTTGCGATTCTCCAGACGCTTCCGATTTCAGAGGACGAACGGCACGAGCGGTTGGAGCGCCTGCTCGACGAGCTCAGCATCAAGCGGTTGCGGAAGAGCAAGGCGTACGCACTCTCGGGCGGAGAGCGACGGAGGCTGGAGATCACGCGCGCGCTCGTGACAGATCCGAAGTTCATGATGCTTGACGAGCCGTTCGCGGGAGTTGATCCTATAGCCGTGCATGATATCCAGACTATCGTATCTGGACTGCGGCAGCGTAACATTGGAGTACTGATCAGTGACCACAACGTTGAGCAGACACTCGACATCGTCGACCGCGCGTACATCATGTTCGATGGACAGGTCAAAGTTTCAGGTACGGTCCGTGAGCTCGTCTTCGACGACACGGTTGCGAAGATTTACCTTGGCCCAACGCTGACCGCGCGCCTGCGCGAGCGGTTTGCGGACAGCGGCACCGGAGCTTACGTATGAGATCTAGCCTCAGCCAGTCGACCCAACTCCGGCAGGACCTGAAGATCAATCCACGGCTGTATCAGGCCATGGACCTGCTCTACATGCCGCTTCTCGATCTTCAACAGCACCTCAAACAGGAACTCCTTAACAATCCGTTCCTCGATCTTGTCGATGACGACGAGGATGAAGACGAGACCGAGGAGACTGAGGTCGTAGAAGAAGATCAGAAGCAGGAAAGCGACGAGATTGACTGGGAGGAGATTCTCCTGGACGGGTTCGACACGGGTGGAAATCGCGAGGAGCGCGAGGAGCGCGAGCACTTCGAACCGGTCACGGTCGATACGCGAGACCTTGGCGACCACCTGCGCGATCAGGTGGCGCTGCTTGAGCTGACACCGCGCCAGCGCATCCTGGCGGACGAGTTCATGGGCAACGTCAACGACGACGGATATCTCGCAACGTCGCCCGCAGAGGTCATGCGTGGCCTCAACGAGATCGTGACCGAAGCCGCTGAATCAGCCGGTCTCGACGCCGACGACGCTCTGTACACCGAGGCCGAGGTTGAGGAGATGCTCAACATCATCCAATCTCTCGACCCGCCTGGCGTCGCCGCTCGTGACCTCAAGGAGTGTCTGCTGTTGCAGCTTCGCGAGGCTGGGTTACAGCAGTCCGTACCGTACAGGCTCGTTCGCGACTGTTTCGATGAGCTGATCAATCACCGCTGGAGTGAGATCTCCAAGCGCTTCGGGATCAGCGCGGCTGACGTGCAGACAGCGGCCGACGAGATAGCGAAGTTGGATCCCAAGCCAGGCCTTCGCTACAGCTCCGGCGATGACAACTACATCATCCCAGATCTCGTTGTCGACAAGATCGATGGCAAGTACCACATCTTTTTGAACGACGCGAATCTGCCG
>JBPCQO010000015.1:0-4557 GCA_050998035.1 Gemmatimonadaceae bacterium
ACCACCACGCGTCGTCGCGCAAGTTGTCTTGCAAGACGTACCAGGTACTCAATCACGTACTCAACGTGATGCGCTTGCTGTAGCCGCGAGCAATGCTGGGCGTACTCACACGGAGCCTGACTGTGTAGGACCGAACTACGCGGAGATGATGGCGCGCTACCTGGGCCCCATCATTACGCAAGCATTCGCGGATTCTGACGTTACCGAGATCTATGTCAATCCGCAGGATTGTCACATCCGGTTCGATACACATTCGCGCGGCAAGATCGACTCGGGTAACGTGGTCGCCCCTGAACGCCTTGAGATGTTCCTGAACGCAGTAGCTAGCGCGCAGGGCACAATGCTCGGCCCCACAGCTCCCACAATCCAGGCGGAGCTTCCGACAGACGTCTTTGGCGGAGCACGTCTCCAAGGTTTCGTGCCGCCCGCCACACAAGGTGTAGCACTCGTCATTCGTAAGCGCCCGACACGCGTGTACCCGCTCGATAGTTACGTCGATTGCGGTATGCTATCCAGTTCGTGGCGCGATGCGTTGGGGCAGGCAGTCGCGAATCGGCAGACGATCGTCATTGCCGGTGGTACCGGGACAGGCAAGTCCACGCTCCTGGGCGCGCTACTCCACGAGATCAGCTCTCGGTGCCCGGACGATCGGCTGGTGGTGCTCGAAGACACCGTTGAGCTACGCTGTCCCGCAGGCGACCATCTCGCACTTCGGACGACGCCCGAGCTATCGCTCGCTGCACTCGTCAAAGCAACACTCCGCGCGAGTCCAACGCGCATCGTGATCGGCGAAGTCCGTGATCACGCCGCGCTCGACTTCCTCGATGCGGCAGTGACCGGGCATCCGGGTGGCCTCTGCACCGTACACGCCTCCAGTGCAATGGGCGCACTTCATCGTCTCGATCGCCTAGCGCAACGCGCCAACGTACCCGCGCAGGCACGCCTTGTCGCTGAGGCGATCGACCTCGTGGTCGTGCTCGCAGGCGACCATCGCACGCGCCGGGTCACGGACCTGGTTCGTATCACCGGTCTGTCAAACGACGGCCAGTTCACTCTCCAACATTGCACGGAGTCAGGCACATGGAACACCCTCTGAACGCCACTACCTCATCGGCCACGGCGACGGACAGACACACTGCTTACAATGCTGTTCGCGTCGCACTGTTTCTCGCGCTCGTGACAATCGCGGCTCCCGCTGCGCACGCAAGCACCGGTGGCGGTTCTCCGATGCCGTGGGATACCCCACTTCAGAACCTGCTCAATAACCTGACTGGGCCCACGGCCCGAGCGCTCGTGATCATCGCAATTGTTGGCTGCGGTCTTTTCTGGGCGTTCACTCGCAACGAAGAAGGTTTGAAGAAGCTGGGTCAGATCGCCTTCGGCGGCGCGATTGCGCTTGGTGCTGTGGCGATGCTCACGAGCCTGGGCTTTAGCGGCGCTGTGCTGTGAGTTCTCCTGTGAGTTCTGCGCGAACGCCGCTACGACCACACCAGTGATGCTGATGGGGCCATCTTCGACGCGTGGGATGCACGCCGGCGTCCGTGATGATGCAACCGCCCATGCGGTGTACCGCTCGCTCATTCGGCCGGTGCTCACCTTGGGCGTTGAGCGGCATGTGGCCGGACTCGAGATCACGCTATGCCTGGCTCTGATCTTTGGTGTCGGACTGAGCGTTGCTACTGCTGCGCTCGTCGCTCTCGTGTTGGTCCTGATGCACCCGGCGCTCGTTTGGGTCACGGCGCGCGAGCCCTTGGTCACGGAACTCTATGTGCGCTCCCAGCGGTATGCGGATTACTACGCCCCGCACGCATCCGTACACCGGCCAGTGCCACGTCCCCGGCCCTCGCTGCCGCGGCTGCGGTAGGGCAGGGAATCGCCATGGATGCACTTTCACTCCTCCTCGCCGGCGGCGTTGGCGCCGGCGCAACCGGCCTCCTTGGTCGGGCACGGGAGCATCGTACCGAGCCGAATGGACTCGCCGATCTGCTCAACTGGGCATTCCTGGTTGACGACGGCGTGGTGCTCCTAAAAGACGGCGCACTCCTAGGTGCCGTCCGTTATCGCGGCCCCGACCTGGGAAGTGCGACAGGTGCTGAGCTCGACGCGCTTGTGCACCAGATCACTGACGCTCTCCTGCCGTACGCCGACGGTTGGATGTTCCACGTCGATGCTGTGCGCACGCCGGCACCACCGTACGCAGTCGGTTCGTTCCCGGATCCGGTGACGGAATGGATCGACGCCGAGCGACGCGCAGCGTTCACGTCATCGGCGCCGCAGTTTGTGAGCGAGTACACGTTAACCGCGACGTACCTGCCGCCCAGGGACGTATATGCGCGCGCGGCGCGGGTATTCGTCCAGGGTGCACCGAGGGGTGTGGACTGGATGCAGGTGCTCTCCGGCTTTCGCTCATCGGTTGATGCGCTTGAGCACCGGCTGGCGGCGCGACTCTCGGTCGAACGGCTCGGATCGGATGCTCTTGTAACGCACCTGCATTGCTGTCTCACCGGCCTTGCACACACGGTCACAGCGCCGGCTCATGGCGCGTATCTCAATTCCGCGCTTGCGAGCCAGGAGCTAATCGGTGGCTTCGCGCCCAAGGTGGGCCGACTGCATTTGAGAGTGGTGGCGATCACGGGCTATCCAGCGGCGTCGACCCCCGGTCGGCTCGACTTCCTGAACGCGCTCCCGTTCGCGTACCGCTGGTCCAACCGCTTCATCCCGCTCTCGACGCGTGCCGCGCAGAAGGCAATCGCTCGGCACCAACAGCGCTGGTTCGTGGGACGGAAGGGGATGGGGAGCTTCCTCCGTGAAATGACCGGTGGCAACGATGCAGCGACCGTGGCGCGTCGGGAGCAGCAGAACGAAACATTCTTCTACGATCAGGATGCTACGGCAATGGCCAAGGATGCTGCTCTCGCGGCCGCGGAGAACGCGTCCGGTGCGTCACGCTTCGGTTTCGCGACACAAGTTGTCGTCATTGCCGATGCGGACGCGCGGCATGCAGATGCCAACGCGGCCGCGGTAGTCACCGCGCTACAGGACCACGGCTTCCCCGCGCGCATCGAAACGGTGAATGCGCTCGATGCTTTCTTCGGTACCTTGCCAGGCCACGGGTATCAGAATCTACGGCGGCCCCTTGTCAGTGGGCGAACCGTGGCCGATCTCTGGCCCGTGACCGGGATCTGGCCGGGGTACGCACACAATCCAAGTCCGTTCTTTCCCTCGGGCTCACCGCCACTCATGCATGTGGCGACCGATGGCTCGACACCGTTCCGGTTGAACCTGCATTCGGGTGACGTAGGGCACACTCTTGTCGTGGGTGCTACCGGCGCGGGCAAGTCCACGTTCGTCGGATTCGCCATCGCCCAATGGCAGCGCTACGCGGCCAAGTCTGGGCCCGCGGCACTCGGTGCCAAGACATTTGTCTTCGACGTTGGCTATTCGCACTGGCTCCTGGCAAAAGCGGCCGGCGCGCAGCACTACGACATCTGTGCGAATCCTCCGGCCTCATCTTCCACCATAGAAGGGTCGCACGCCGGCGATTACGCCGATCCGATCGCTTTTCAACCCTTGGCCGATGTGGATCAGCCATCGGAGCGCACCTGGGCTGCCGGATGGCTCGAGACGCTGCTCGAACTGCAAGGGGTCAAGGTCACGCCCGCGCAGCGCCTACACATCGACCGCGCACTCTCACTGTTGGCGCGCGAGGCACGTGTCCATCGCACATTGACCGAGCTCACGGTGCAGCTCCAGGATGCAGAGCTGGCCGATGCGATCAAACCCTACACTGTGGGCGGCTCATACGGTCGACTGTTGGACGCGGATCGCGATGGCGTCGGGACAGGTTCGTACCAGGTCTTCGAGCTGCGGTCGCTGATGGATCTGGATGATCGTGTACTCGTGCCGACGCTGCTCTATCTCTTCCGCCGTGTGGAGCGACAGCTTGACGGTCGTCCGGCGCTGATCGTGATTGAGGAACTGTGGGCACCCCTTATGCGGACCGTATTCGCGAACCGGATCAAGCAGTGGCTCTTGACACTTCGTAAGCAGAACGCCGCGGTGATGCTCGTGGCGCATACTCCCGCGCAGCTTGATCAGGTACCCGCCAAGCAGGTCCTGATCGAGAGCTGCCCAACCAGAATCTTGCTACCCAATCCGGAGGCAGCAACGCCCGCGACGGCACGTGGCTACCACGACCTCGGTCTGAATGATCGCGAGCTCGCCATCTTGGCACACGCGATCCCTAAGCGGGATTACTACGTCAAGTCGCCCGGAGGGAGTCGCCTCGTGCAACTCGACTTGGGGCCAGTAGCGCTCGCCTTCGTAGGCACACCCAACGGGATGGCGCCAGAGGAGATCCGTCCAGCGGTCGAGGCACTCGCGGAACGCTACGGTGGAGACTGGCCGGTCGCGTGGCTTCACCAGCTCGGCGTCAACCACGCAAACGATGATGCTGACGGTTCTTCCTGGGGCTCTGCTCGGACCTTTCCTGGCCAGACAGTTATCGATTCAATCCCGCGCATCATCGCGCGCCACACACTAGAGGAGAACACCATC
>JBPCQO010000107.1:0-19428 GCA_050998035.1 Gemmatimonadaceae bacterium
AATCCCCACGCTGATTTTTGTTTTTTTGGGGGTGGCCTTGCGTGCTTCGACGTCCAGCCCCCCTCCCTCCGCCTCGCACCCCCGCCTCAGAGTACCGGATGGGTTGGCAGCGACGGTGTTCGCCACCGTGCCCGGTGCGCGCTTCATGATCGTTGGGCCAGACGGCGCCGTGTACGTCAGCCAGTTCGCGGCCAATCAAATCACCCGCCTGGCTGACCCCAGTAATACGGGTGCGGCGGAATCGCATACTGTTGCGGTTGCCGGACTGAACCGGCCCCAAGGAATGGCATTCCACAACGGATGGCTCTATATCGCCAACACTGATGGAGTGGTCCGGGTCCGGTTGGATCAATCTGGTAAGGCCGCGACCAGAGCGGAGCAGGTGAACCGCTACAGCGGCGGTGGCGGTCACTCCACGCGAACTGTGCTGTTCGGACCGGACAACAAGATGTATGTCTCCATCGGTTCGACTTGTAACCTGTGCATAGAGAAGGACTCCGGCCGCGCCGTGGTGATGCAGTACGACGAGAACGGAAAGAACGGCCACGTTTTCTCTAGCGGGCTGCGTAACGCCGTCGGACTCGCCTTCGAGCCGAACACCGGAGCGTTATGGGCAACGCAGAATGAGCGGGACAACCTGCCGCCCAACCACGAAGACCTGCCGCCGGAGGAGATCAACATTCTGCGCGACGGCGGAGACTATGGCTGGCCATACTGCTACGGTGACCGCATTCCCAACCCTGAGTATCACAACGCGGCGCGTTGCGCATCCACCATTCCACCGGCGCTGGAGATTCAGGCGCACTCTGCGCCGCTCGGCATCTCATTTCTAAAGAACGCGACGCAGCTCCCAGCTCAATACAGAAGTGACGCGCTCGTCGCGCTGCACGGATCGTGGGATAGGAAGGTACCAACGGGCGCCAAAGTGATTCGCGTGCGGATCAAGAACAACAAGCCGGTGAGTTACGATGACTTTGTGACGGGTTGGCAGGACGCGAACGGCTCACGTTGGGGGCGTCCGGTTGACGTGGTCGTGCTCAGAGATGGATCGGTGCTGATATCGGACGACACCACCGGCGAAATTGTCCGAATTGCCAAACAATAGGAATGTGAATGAGCGCAGCCGAATGAGCACAGACACCGACTGGCGTTCGCACATCCTCACGAGCGATGCCGATGTACGCGCGCTACTGGAGCGCTCGGTCACCATCGCGGTACTCGGTATCAAGCCGGACCCGGCGCAGCCGGCGCACTACGTTCCCGCGTATGCGCAGAAGGCCGGCTACAAGATTATCCCCGTGCCAGTGTACTACCCGGAGATGATCGAGGTGCTGGGTGAGCCGGTGTACCGGTCTCTGGCCGCGGTTCCGGGCGACGTTGATATCGTGGACGTATTCCGCCGCCCCGGTGACATCCCCAAACATGTGGATGACATCATCGCCAAGTGCCCGCGTGCGGTGTGGTTCCAGCTCGGGATTCGCAACGATGAGGCTGCCGAAACGCTCGCACGCGCGGGAATCGATGTTGTTCAGGATCTGTGTTTGCTTGTGGAGCTGCGCCGCATCGGGAAATAGAGACGCACATAAACCGCCTGCGGCTTGACTGGACCGGTCTCACGCCGTACGATTCGGGACATGATCTTCACTCCTACGCCCGCCTCACAACGTCCGAGCTTGTATGCCGCGCCCAACGCGGTTGCTTTTCGTACATGTGACTTGTGCATTGGGGGGGGCGGCTTTTTCTGATCCAGTAGCGACCAAAGCGGCCCAGGTCGTCAGTTCTGTCTGATGCCCCTCACGTGAAAGTGGGGGGCTTTTTTATTCACACTCTTTTCGCTCCAGGAGTACCACGATGCGGATGTTGGTGCTGGGTGCCGGGCTGCAGGGATCGGCCTGCGCGTACGATCTGTTGCAGAACCCCGAGGTCACGGAGGTGCGGCTCGCCGACCTGCACGTGGAAAAGTTGGCGGAGTTCCTACGCCCGTATTCGGGAGAGCGGTTGATTCCCACGCCGCTGGACGTGCGGGATGCGGATGCCGTGCGCGCGCTCATGCGTGAATCAGACGCGGTGATGAGCGCGATTCCTTACTACTTCAACCTGGACCTCGCCCGGCACGCCGTTGAGGTCGGAACAAACTTCTGCGATCTGGGCGGTAACACCGACATCGTGTTCGAGCAGAAGACGCTGGATACGCGCGCACGGGACCAGAAGTGCAGCATCATCCCCGACTGCGGCGTCGCGCCCGGAATGGTCAACATCCTGTCGCAGTACGGCATCTCCCAGATGGACAGCGTCGATTCGGTAAAGATCTTCGTCGGCGGTCTGCCGCAGAACCCGGAGCCGCCGCTCAATTATCAGATCGTCTACTCGCTGGAAGGCGTGCTGGACTACTACACGACGCTGTCGTGGGTGTTGAGAGACGGCAAGCGGGCGCAGGTAAAGGCGCTGAGTGAGATAGAGCCGGTGACGTTCGATGCACCGATCGGGGAACTCGAGGCGTTCCACACCGCGGGCGGGTTGTCCACGATGGCTTTCCGGTACGAAGGCCAGATCCAGAACATGGAGTACAAGACGCTGCGCTACCCCGGCCACGCGCGGATCATGGAGGCCATCCGTGAGCTTGGTCTTCTGGAGCTGGAGCCGGTGGATGTGAAGGGGACCAAGGTGGTCCCGCGCGATCTCGCGGTCGCGGCGATGGGTCCGCGGCTCACCAAGCCGAAGGGCCACGATCTGCTCGCGCTTCGGGTGACGGTGACCGGTTCCAAGGACGGCGCCCCCAAGACGGTGGGCTGGGAGCTGGTGGACTTCTATGACGAGGCGCACGGCATCAGCGCCATGATGCGCACCACGGGCTATTCGCTGAGCATCACCGGCCAGATGCAGGCCCGCGGTGAGATTTCGCTGTACGGCGTACACACTCCGGACGAGTGTGTCCCGCCGCAACTGTACATCGATGAGCTGAAGAAGCGCGGGATGAACATCAGGCAGATCGCATAAACACCTAGGGGCGACCGGCGGTCGCCCCTAGGTGGATGTGCGTTTGGACAGGGCCGTGCCCGTTATCGCGCGAAGCTCGCCAGAGTCTCGCCCATGATATCGATGGTGGCCTTGGCGGTCCATCTATCGGCGCCGTTGTATATGAAGGCGAAGCTGATGATCTCACCATCGGCTGCTGTGACGTAGCCAGCGAGGCTGATCACATCGTTGGTCGTCCCCGTTTTCGCGTGCAGGTTTCCCTGTGCGGGACTCCCCTTCATGCGCTTACGCTGCGTGCCGCTCTCACCGGCGAGCGGCATGGCTGCGTGGAACTCGGGCCCCCACGACGTGCGGTGGGCGTAGTCCAGGAGCTGCACCATTGCCCGCGCGGTGATTCGATCGTTCACGGATAGACCGCTACCGTCGGCGTTGTGGAGTCCGCTGGTATCCGCACCGAACCCAGCGAAGAACTGGTGGATGGCGCGATTGCCGTTGGGCACGCTCCCCTGGACCGCGTGCTTGGGACCGCGGGCACCATCTCTGAACAACAGCTCTGCGTAGTGGTTGATGCTCTCCCGATCCATCGCGCTGATCATGCGTGCGAGTCGCGGAGACTCAAGGCTAGCAACCTTTACCGCGGCCGGGGGCGTCGGGGCGAGCCGGGTGCCGCCGGCGACCGTGATCCCTTTGCTCTGAAGGGCGGCGCGGAACGCACCGGTCGCGAATGACGCCGGATCATCAACGACGTAAGAGTAGCGGCGTGCGGGCGAGTTGCGGCCGATGGAGCCGCGCACCTCGATCGTGCCGTCAGCGTGCTTGCTCATGCGAATGCTCGACCCGCTACCACCAACTGTGTGAGCATTGTTGATGAGCGGAATGGCCGTGGTAGCGGGCTCAAGGCTGACGGCCGCGCTCCCTCCGGACCCAGGCGCAACTGCTACCCACACCAGATTCTCGTTGAGCGACAGACCACTCACGCGCGCCGCATATGCCGCGCCCAGATAACGTGCGAGCCACCCATCGGGAACTTTGGCGTCGTCAAAGGCGGTAGCGTCGCCGATCACGGAGCCGGTAATGCGCTTGATCCCCGCGGCTGCTACACGCTGGGCGAGCGCCTGCATGGGTGCGTTGGGGCCACCGTCCATGAAGCGCCCCGATAGCGCCGGATCGCCGTCTCCGCGGATAATGATGTTGCCGTTGAGCGTGCCGTCCGCCGAGACAGGGCCGTCGCGCAATGCATCGGTACTGAACTGATAGTCCGGGCCAAAGCGGTCGAAGGCCAGCGCACTGGTGAACAGCTTCATCGTCGACGCTGGCCGCATCGGCGTGCCCGGATTCCGGGCGAACAGCGTGTCGCCGCGGCTGACCGAGGTGACCATCACGCCCCATTGGCCGCCGCGCGTGCGCTCCAGAAAAATCCCCAGATCGCTGGCGAGCGCCTGTGCGCTACGGGGAGAGGTGTAGTGGGAAACGGGAGATACAGGCGATTCCGTCTGCCTGGAGCGAGACGGTGCCGGCTTCCGCCGTTTGTTCTGGACTACCGGTGTCTTGCGCCGGCGCTTTCGTGACTGCTGCGCGCCTGCGGGAAGTGCGAGTACAACACCAAGGAAAACGAGTAAAACGCGTAGTAAAGCGCTTCTTGTAACGGTTCGGAATGTCGGCACTACTTAGAGAATCTAGACTTTGAGAAAGATCTTCTTGCGGTAGAGGATCGTAAGGATCGCGAGCCAGAAGAGTACGATCATTACCGCAAAAGCGAGAGAAGCGTTCCTGGGGTCGAGCCAACTGGCGAAAACGCTCTTGTAGATGGCCTCTTCGAGCGAAACTGTCTCGCCCTGGTACGGCACCTTGATGAGCGAGTAGATGATTCGCGCGAGCACACCCGACCCGACGAACGCGAGGATCGGGTTGGTTCCGAAGATAACGAAAGGCTTGGTCCACCAACGAATGTCGTGCACGTCCACGAGCCAGACGCACACGGCCAATGCAACGCAACCCATTCCCGCGGTGAACATCACGTACGAGCTGGTCCACAGGCTCTTGTTGATCGGAAAAGACCAGTTCCACATCAACCCCACCATCATCCCAATCGCGCCGGCGACGAACATCCCGTTCAACCGTTCGGCCATCGGCAGCTCCGAGCGCGTGAGCCAGCGTCCGGTGAAAACGCCGAGTATGACGGTGCCGATCGAGGGGATGGTGGAGAGGATTCCCTCCGGGTCCCAGGTCTTGCTGTTGATCCATAGATGGCCGCCCAGGAGCGTGCGGTCCATCCATGCCGAGAGGGTGGCGTCGGGGCGGTGCAGCAGGAGCGCGCCGATCTCGTGCTGTCCGGGGACGGGGACGAGCGTTTGCACAAACCAGTAGCCGTACAGCAACACGGCGAGGATGATTATCTGCTGCTTGAGCGTGGTGCGCATCGTGAGCAACGCGCCGAAGATGTACGCCACGCCAATCCGTGGGAGCACCCCGGGGAGGCGTATTTCGGTGAGGCGTGTGAGCGGATAATACGGAAAGCCGGCCATGAGCCAGCCCAGAATCACGATTATGACGCCGCGCCTGATCACGTTGAGCATTATGTCGCGATCGGTGGCGCCGCGGTTCCGGCGGGCGGTGAGCGACAGGTGCGTCGTCACGCCGACGATGAACAGGAAGAACGGGAAGATCACGTCCGTGGGCGTCCACCCATTCCACTCGGCGTGCTCCAGCGGCGGATAGATGGCGGCCCAGCTGCCTGGATTGTTCACCAGCAGCATGCCGGCGATAGTCAGTCCGCGAAAGACATCCAGCGATAGGAGACGAGTGGGCGCGGCACGTTCCATGATGGTAAAATACGCGTAAGTCGTGGCACTTGTTTCAGAATTTCCAAAGAGGGCGACTGCCGGTCGCCCCTACTACTACTCGGGAGAGCGCATGGCCGATGGGCGTGACAGAACCATTCGGGAGGGAATTCTGGCCGGGTTCCTGAGCGCGACGGTTATCGTAGTATGGCTCTTCGTGGTGGATGTGATTGCCAGGCATCCTTTCTTTACCCCGCGGATTCTGGGCCGGGGATTGGTCAGCATCCTGGGCCTTCACATGTCGGACACGACGGCGTTGTACGTAGGGGTTTACACGGTATTCCACTACGTCGCGTTTGCGATTATCGGAATTCTGGTGGCTATGATCGTCCATGCAGCGAGGCGGACGCCTGCCGTCCTGGCCGGTTTTCTCATCATCTTCATCGCCTTCGAATTCGGTTTTTACGGACTGGCGGCGATGCTGAGCGTGAATAGCGATTTGAAGTCGCTGGCGTGGTACCAGATCATGGCCGCGAATCTCCTGGCTGCCGCCGTGATGTTATACTTTATGTGGTCGCGGCATCCGGAGCTGAAGGGTGAGTTCAGCGATGCGCTGGGAGGGACGGACGCGTAGCTTACGAGTAGCTGCGAGTGGTTAGTATGTAACATCCCCATGTTGTTTTCAGCACTGCTCATGGCGGCAGCTGTCACCGCCGGTCGCGGTTAATCGCCACTATCGCCACTATCGCCACCATCGCCGATATCGTGCATTCTCTCGAACGGCGACCGCCTCTCGGGCGCGTTCGTTGCCGCCACGCACACGACGGTGGAACTACTGCACCCCTCGCTCGGCGGTCTGACTCTGCGTCTGGCGGCACGCCAGGCGTTCAGCGGCGCGGATGCCGATCACGAACTCGCAGTTTTCCCCGACCTGATGGGGCCCTCGGGCCACTATCGAGGAAACGGTGACATCAACATCACCGCTCCTGTCGCGGACGGCGTTTCGCTCAAGCTGAGTATCACATACAGGTACGATACCAGGCCTCAAGTGAACGTTCGCAAGAACGACACGACCATCCAGAGTGGTATCGGCGTCGAATTCTAGTTCGGGGAAGGTGTTACAGCCCGATTCAGTAGCTAGCGCGGTCGCGTCCGGACCTCCGTGCTATCCCCGAAGGCAGCACGCATTGCCTCGTTCACCTTTTCGCTGATATGTGCAGCGCGCATCGCGGAGTCCACTGTCTCGCCGATGCGTGCTGCCCGCATTGCCGAATCCACGGTGCGGCCGATGTGGGCAGCTTTCATCGCCCTCTCAACCGTTCCTGAAATGTCCGCTGCCCTGAGTGAAGCGGAGACTGTACCAGCGATATCTGCTCCCACGTCTGCTCCCACGTCTGCTCCGACACCCGCTCCGATGCGTGCTCTGGCCGCCGCGCCCCGTGCGGCTGCCCGTATTCTCGCGTTGTCGATCTTCGCGTAAGACCGTGACGCGCGCACGATGGAATCAACGTTCACGTGCACGAAGTCGCCGTGACCCCGGAAGTAATAGTGTCGAGCGGCAGGTGAGTCGCCGCCAGTTGCGACTCCGCTTGCCGGGACGGCCGCGTTACGGATCGTAACGGTGCCGCCGAGTGTTTGGAGCCGCAGAGTTCGTCCGCCGGTACCAACCATGCCGGATGCTTTGGTACCAAAGTGATCGTCTCCGCTCTGTCGCAGCGGGAAATCGGACTGTACACTGCCGAAGCTCGACGCTGCTTCCAGCAGCGTGCTCGCCTTTGCGGGCAGCGTCACAATAAGGCCGCTCCCCGCGTACAGCTTGAGATCTCCGGACCAGTCGGTTCGCCCCATCGACACGTTCACCCGCTCCATGGTGAACGCAGACACGTGACCGCTGGTTGATACATCAATGCTACCGCCAACTGAGCGTGCATCGACATCGCTCCCGAGCCCGGTCGCGGTGATGTTGCCCGCAACCGTATGGGCGGAGAGGCGGATGTTCGCCGGCACGCGCACTATCCAATCGACCTTTGCGTCACTGCAATCCCGGTTACAGTGAAAGTTGTTTAGGTCACCATCGTACCCAGTGCACATCTGCGATGTCTGTGACCTCGGGTAGATGGAGCAGAGCACGACTGCGTGATCTCGTTTCACAAGCTCAATCTGGACTGCCTTGGCGTCACCGCGAGTCGCGTATCGCCGTGCTACTATCTCGATATGTTCCCCGGTAGCAGGCTCGGCACGTATAGCACCGGTGAGGTTCTTGATCTCGATGGTGTCGCCTGGCGGTAACACCCCACTCCAGTGGACGTCGTCGGTGTTGGAGACGAGAGTGTCGGTAACATAGTTTGTGGTCACGTGTGGAACCGCACGGAAAACGAAGCGCGAGACACTTGGCGAGACAAGTGGTGAACTTGGCAATGCCAAGCGCGATACACCGCGCTTAACCGTACCCTGTTCCGGCGTCACGTGCGGGTGGAATGCCGCGAGCGGAACGACGATGCAGGCCACGATTGAGCCGAAGCTCACGGTGGCTGAGCGGCTGCTGCCACCGCGTTGGAGCGCACGATTGAGAATGCGCCGTACACGATCCTCCAGTTGCGACGGTTTCGCCATCGGTAGCGGCCCCACGGGCTGGTGATGCCAACCCCGGTACGAGTACGCAACCGTCATGAGTTGCTCCGCATAGGATGATGGTCGAGTCACCTGGCCCACAGCGCGGTCATCGCATGCGCGCTCGCGCTCCGTGTTCAGCCTATGTTGTGCAAACCACGCGAGCGGATTGAACCAGTGCACTGCACATGCAAGTTGCGCAAGCACATGCGTCAGGCAGTCCCAACGCTCAACATGCGCCAACTCGTGCAGCAGCACTGCATGACGCTGCACGTCGTTCCACTCGTCCGCGGCGGCTGGAACTACCACAACCGGGTGAATGATCCCCCAGGCCGCAGGTGTAGTAACTCGTTCCGACCGCAACAATACAACTCGGCGACCGAGCCACAGCTGCGCCTTCGTACGACTGAAAAGCGTGCTCCATCGGTCGTCCGTGACAACCGCTGCCCGGCGCAGCAATCGGTGCGCGGTAACTGCGCCGATCACGAGGTGGCCAACAACGATCAGCATGCCCGTCAACCAGATCAAGAGAGCGACTGCTGGCCAGCTAACCGGCGGAGAAACTGTCGGTGCATCGGACGAGGAAGCCGGCGGAGAAGCTATCCGCAACGTGTTCCGAGGAGATGACATTGCGCGCGACGGCTGGATTGATTGCAAAGCAATAGCGCCAGACCGCGGGGCGAACGCGTTGTCGACATAACTGGCGTCCGGCACGTCCGTCGAAACTGGAACGCGCGGCGTCAACGCTGGTACCCACGCGTGTGGGATGGAGATACTCCAGACTGGGACGGTCGCTGCCATGACCGGAAGCACAAGCGCGCTGCCCAGCGCAAACGCCCAGACCATGTGTCGCGCGGCGGCCGCGCGCCGACGCATTGCCGTGGTAACGAGCGCTGCGGCTGTGAGTACCAAAGTGGTCTTGACCGCGACATCTGACAGCACTCCAAGTAAAGAATCCATCGCTACCGTCCCTCCCTTTTGGCGTCGGCAATCATGTTGGACAGCTGTTGCAGCTCGCTCGCCGAGACTCGGGCTGAGGACAGGTCGAGCAAGGCTGCCATCGCACGCTCAGGTGACCCGCCGAAAAAGGTGTCGAGCAACCGCTTGAGCGCGGCGTTGGACGCCTTCTCACGTGCCAGCGCGGGGTAATAGACGTAGCGCTGGCCGTCCAGCTTGTGCTTGAGCAGGCCCTTCTCCTCCAGGATGTTGAGCGTCGACCGCACAGCCGAGTAGCTGGGCGGGTCCTCGACTCGCTCGAGCACCTCGGCGGCGCTCGCCTCGCCGAGGTGATAGATCACGTCCATCGCCTGGCCTTCTCTCCGACTCAAGTGCAGCTGCGGCTTTTTCGGCATCTAATTGAACAGCTCCGGCGGCAAGGAGTTCGCAAGCCGCATTCGCGGTGCTGGAAAATCAGCACCTCCCACAATAATGAAGGCCTTTCGCGTCCTGTCAAGAGTGCGTCGACGAAAGGCCGTGTGCAGCCTCGGCGGTTGTTGCGAGCTACAGCTAATTACATCAGGGGTTCAGCCTGGCTGGGCATGACCCAGTCAACCTGTGCCGCCGCAAGATTGTCCTCGCCGCGCGCCACCCACTTGAAGAACACCACCGACATGATCCCGTAAAATATCGAGCTCCCCGGGATCCACATGATGAGTCCGCCGAGCTGCTGGTCCACCATCGGCATGATCCCCCATACCCGCGGCGCCCACGCGTATGCTGGATACAGGATGTGGTCAGCCAGGCTGATGTAAACCGCGACTATCGACATCGGAATCGTGGTGAGGAAGCAGTACAGCATCTGACCTGGGTACGCCAGCCTCGGAAGCTCCGGGAGCGGGCTCATGAATGGCCACCACATCAGCACCGCTGTCGACATGAACATCAGGTGCTCGGCGATGTGGATGTTGTGGTCGGCCATGGCCGCATTGTAAAAAATCGGCAGATGCCAGACCACGATCGTCAGATTGAAGATCACGAAGCACATGACCGGCCGCGTGACGAACCGCGCGACGTTGAAAACGCGACGGTTGCGCAGCAGCGGCCGGAGCATCCAGCCTGGCGTTCCCGCTATCAGCAGCGGGGGAACGAGCATGGTGATCAGCAGATGCTGCACCATGTGGGCGCTGAACAGGAAGTAGTCGCTCAGGTCGTGGACCGGTCCGTTGAGCGACGCGAACATCGCGAACAATCCACTCGCGAACAATAGCTTCTGCAGGCCGGTTGGGGTGCCGGGAAACGGCGCGCGCGTTGCGCGCCAGAAGTACAGAGCGCCCAGTGCCGCGATTCCGACAACGGTGCTCCAGTGAACTGACCACCCCGTCCACCCGACCTGTGCAACCGGGTGGAGGAGGAGGAGCAGCGAGTAATTACCCAAGGCGTCCCACATGTAGGTGCCCAAACAGGAACATCAATGCCATCAAGAGCGTGATCGCCAGGATCAGCGGCCCCGTGAACAATGTCTTGAACAGTCGGTTGTCGTAACGCAGATGCATGTAGAAAAGCACCACGATCCCGAACTTCACCGCGCTCATGATGAGCATCGCCGGTACGAACAGGCGCGACGCAACGAATGATGGGATGTAATAAACCCAGACTTCCACTGCGGTAATCAGTGTCAGTACTACGGCTACCTTCCAGTACGTCGACCAGGTCGGGTGCGTGTGCTCCACCCCCTCAGCGGCAGCAATCGCGGGATCCAGATTCTGGTGTGGCTGGGCGTGGTCCATGGTTGGCTACCGGATGAGATAGATAAGGGTGAAGATCGCGATCCAAACCACGTCGACGAAGTGCCAGTACAGAGCCATGATATCGACGTTCAGCGCGTCGTCCGGGCCGAGCCCGCGCTTGATATCGATCATGAGCAGGGAGAGCAACCAGATCACGCCCGCGGTAACGTGCGCACCGTGAAAGCCCGTCAGAGTAAAGAAAGTGGAGCCGAACAGGTTCGTCTTGATTGTGAGCCCTTCGTGCACAAATGACGTGAACTCGAACGCCTGGAAGGCGAGGAACGTCGCGCCCAGAAGAGCGGTGACGAACAGCCACAGCTTGGATGACCCGAGGATCCGATCGCCCAACGTGTGCTGTGGCTTCCCCTTGTTCTGCACCGCGGCGAGGGCGAGCACCATCGCGAGTGATGACATGAGCAGCACGAAGGTCGATGCGGACGTGACCGGGATGTTCAGAATCGCCTTGAAGACGTGCCCGGTGCTCGGATCCTTCCATACTTCATGTGGGAACGGCCCGACCCGGCTCCTATCCTTGTAGATGAGATAGGTGGAGATGAGCGACATGAAGAGCATGCACTCGGAACCAAGGAACGCCCAGATGGCGATCTTGCGGTTGTCGAGGCCGGTCGTTGTGTAGTGGTGGGAAGTGGTCGCGGTGGACATTATGATCGGTTATAAGTGGATCGGTGAGGCGCGGCCTACGCTACATGTACCCTATGTGTGTTCCGGTTCCAACGGACTGGTAAGCCAGGCGTACAGCGAGATCGCCATCGCCGCGGCTGCACCGACGAGCAGCCATCGGTTGGTCATCAATCCGCTAAACATGAGTACCATGAAGAGCGCGGCAAACATGGGCTTCACGGTGTTATATGGCAGCACGATGCCGAGCTGCTCGGCGGTCTTGCCGCTCTGCTGGTTCACACGCGCGCTTTCGATGTCCGGGTCGCGCCCTTCCCATAGCGGATACCGCGACGTGACCGTGGGGAGAACCGCGAAGTTGTACGCCGGCGGTGGTGATGGAATGGTCCATTCGAGCGTGCCACCACCCCACGGGTTGGGACCGGCCGGTCTACCCGTGCGGCGGCTCTTGAGGAAGTTGAATGCGAAGACGAGCATCCCAATACCGAGGAGGTACGCGCCCCATGTGGACGTGCTGTTGAAGGCGGTCCAGCCCTGGCCGGCGTCGTACGTGTACACGCGGCGCGGCATTCCCAGCATCCCCGCGAAGTGCATCGGGAAGAAGGTCAGATTCATCGCGACGAACGTGATCCAGAAGTGCACCTTGCCGAGCCCCTCATCCAGCATTCTTCCGAAAATCTTGGGGAAGTAATAGTAGATGCCACCGAAGATGCCCATCATGGAGCCGCCGAAGAGCACGTAGTGGAAGTGCGCGACGACGAAGTACGAGTCAGTCTGCTGCAGATCGGCCGGCGGTGAAGCATGCATCACGCCGGAAATGCCACCGATCGTAAAGAGGGCGATGAAGCCGGTTGCGAAGAGACAGGCGGTGGTGAACTTCACCTGACCCTGAGCCATGGTGCCGAGCCAGTTAAAGATCTTGACGCCGGTCGGAATGGCGATGAGCATCGTGCTGACGCTGAAGAACGAGTCAGCTACCGGGCCCATTCCCACCGCGAACATGTGGTGTCCCCACACGCCGAAGCCTAGGAAGCCGATCAGGATGCCGGAGTAAACCATGACCGGATAACCGAAGAGTGGCTTCTTGGAGAAGGTCGGGATGACCTCGCTCACCAGGCCGAAGGCAGGGAGCACGAGGATGTACACCTCAGGGTGGCCGAACAGCCAGAAGAGATGCTGGTATAGCAGCGGATCGCCCCCGGCGGAGACCTCGTAGAACTGCGTCCCGAAGAACCTGTCCATCAGCAGGAAAAAGATGCCGATGGTGATCATGGGGAATGCCAGGATGATCAGGAACTGTGTGACGAACGACATCCACGTGAAGATCGGCATGCGCATGAGCGTCATTCCGGGCGCGCGCAGATTGATTATCGTGGTGATGAAGTTGAAGCCGGCCGCGAGCGATGAGATGCCGAGGATCTGGAGTCCAAGGACCCAGAAATCGATGTTGATGCCCGGAGAGTACGCGCGGGTGGTCAGCGGCACGTAGCCGAACCAACCGCCGTTGGGTCCGTGACCGAACAGGATCGGGACGGACATGAACAGGCCGCCGAACAGATACACCCAGTAGCTGAACGCATTCAGACGTGGGAAGGCAACGTCACGAGCGCCGATCTGGAGCGGGATCAGGAAGTTGAAGAAGGCGGCACTGAGCGGCATGATCGCGAGGAAGATCATGGTGGTGCCGTGCATGGTGAAGATCTGGTTGTACATCTCCGCGCTCACAATGTGGCGGTTGGGACCGCCGAGCTGCGCACGGATTATCTCAGCTTCGAGGCCGCCGATGAAGAAGAAGAAGAGGCCGGTGAAGAGATACAGCGTCCCGATCTTCTTGTGATCTGTCGTCGTTATCCACGACCACAAACTCGTGTGGTACGTAGGAACCGTCGCCGGTGCTGGCGATGGTGTGAACGGCTTCAGCGTCGCCGGAACTTTCGTTTCAATGACTGTGGTTGTCATGATGATCTACCGAAGTGCCTGTAGGTATGCCACGATGTCCGCGATCTGCTGATCTGTCAGCCCCGTGGACGTTACGGTCTTGGCCTGGGGGTCGTACTGACCCTTGCCCAACGTCGGCATGATGTTGCCTTGCTTCATGATGCGCGCGTTCTTGATCCAGCGCGACAGATGCGGCTTGTCGTTGACGTACATTCCCGCTCCGATCGCGATGCGTGATCCGACATGGGTAAGGTTGGGGCCGATGTTCCCGACAGCCAACGGGTTGCCGCCAATGGCGTGGCAGGCGTTGCACGTGCCGGCGCCCACGAAGAGCTTCTCGCCATTTGTTGCATTGCCCACCAGACGGTCATCGAAGTTGATCTCGTCTGGGAGCGGCGTGTGCGGAATGGCGTACGCCGGGACCTGCGCGCGCGGCAGAATGAAGCTGGCCAGCTGCGCTGCGGTGACTGTTGGAGTGGCCGGAGCGGGCGCTGCAGCCCCGTTCGTTGAGGCGATCCGAATTGCCGGCGCGCCTGCCTTCTCCGGGACCGACGAAGTCGTTGGATGGGTAGAGGCAGCGCTATCGGGGGTCGCGGTTGCGGTTGCCACTATCGTAGAAGCCACGGCACCCGGCGGATTTGCCGGCGTTACCGGGGCATTGAAGAAGCCCGGCGCCTGCTGGTGTGTTATCCAACTGCCGAACTGCGTCGGACTCACAGTCACCACGCGGAAGTGCATCTCGCCGTGCGACGTTCCACAGTATTCGGTACAGAAGCCGTTCCACACCGTGGTGGCCATCTTCGCGTCGGGCGTGAACCAGATGTGGTTCACGTGATTGGCGATCAGATCGCGCTTGCCGGCGAGCTGCGGCATCCAGAACGAATGGATCACGTCCTTGGTTTGCAGCACGAGATCTATGGTGCGCCCCTTGGGAATGTAGATCTCGTTGGCCGTGACGACGTTGTACTGCGGATATTTGAATTCCCACCACCACTGATGCCCATACACCTCGATCACGAGCGCGCCAGCAGGCGCCTTGGCCTGGGTCTCGAAGATCGTCCGCACGGTTGGCACCGCGATGAACGCGAGAATGACGGCCGGGATGAGAGTCCAGGTTATCTCCAGCGGGACATTGCCGTGCGTCTGCGGCGGCATCACATCT
Organism: Gemmatimonadaceae bacterium; assembly: GCA_050998035.1. Taxonomy (GTDB): domain Bacteria; phylum Gemmatimonadota; class Gemmatimonadetes; order Gemmatimonadales; family Gemmatimonadaceae; genus Fen-1247. Next base: position 14,832 of record JBPCQO010000107.1, read on the forward strand.
TCGTTTTTGCGACGATAACGGAAGATGACGAAGACGAGCGCCCCCTCGACCAGAACAAAGACAACGGTGCCAAAGAACAGCAGTCGACCCCAGAGGAAGTCGATCGCTCGACCCAGATCAGAGTGCGGTGAAAAAGTCGAGTTGGGGTAGTCTCGGGCGCATGCCGCGAGCGCCAGCGCGAGCACCGCCACAGCTCCCAGAGGGATCAGCCGGCGCAGGCGAGGAGAGCCTATCATGAGAGTCGATTGAAGGTGGATCGGTACAGCCGTATTAAGATAGGGTGTCCACCGGGGGCGGGCTACCGTGCAACCGCGCGTATCCCGTAGGAGCGACCGCCGGTTGCCCCTAGGTCGTAATGGCGCGGGGCGCGGTCATGGCTTCGGGATCGAGCACTCGGCTCAACTGCTCACGTGTCATCAACCCACGCTCCAGCACGATATCGTACACTCCACGCCCGCTCTCCAACGCGGTTCGTGCCACATCGGTGGCTGATTCGTAGCCGATCACCGGTACCAGAGCGGTCACGATCCCGATGGAGTGCTCCACGAACTGGCGCATGCGGTCCGGATTTGCAGTGATCCCCTCGATGCACCGTTCACGCAACACCACGCATGCGTTGCGTAGCGTAGCGATTCCGCGCAACAGGCGGTACGCGATGATGGGTTCGAAGACGTTGAGCTGCAGCTGCCCCGCTTCGGCCGCCATCGTCACCGTCACGTCGCCGCCTATGATGTCGAAGCAGACCTGGTTCACTACTTCAGGGATCACTGGGTTCACCTTGCCCGGCATGATGGACGATCCAGGCTGCATGGCCGGCAGGTTGATTTCGCCGAAACCAGCCCGAGGTCCGGAGGAGAGGAGCCGCAGATCGTTGCAGATCTTGGACAGTTTCACCGCGCAGCGCTTGAGCACGCCGGACAGTTGCACGAAAACGCCGGTGTCAGCCGTGGCTTCCACCAGATCCGGTGCGGTGATCAGCTCCAGCCCGGTTATGCGTGACAGGTGCCGCCGCACAGACTCGGCGTATCCCGCCGGGGCGTTGATGCCGGTCCCTATAGCTGTGGCCCCCATGTTGATCTCGCGGATGAGAGCCTGAGCCTCACCCAGCCGGTCAACATCCTCGAGAATAGTATGGGCGAAGGCGGTGAACTCCTGCCCCAGCGTCATCGGCACGGCGTCCTGCAGCTGCGTCCGTCCCATCTTGATGTAGGAGCTGAACTCCTCGCCCTTGAGCAGAAAGGCGCCAGCCAGGGCGCCCATTGCTTCCTGCAGCGTGGTTATGCTGGCGTGCAGTGCCAACTTGATGGCGGTTGGATATACGTCGTTGGTGGACTGGCTCAGGTTCACGTGGTTGTTGGGGTGCACCACGGAGTACGAGCCACGCGCCACGCCGAGCGATTCTAGCGCGAGATTGGCCATCACCTCGTTCGCGTTCATGTTGGTGGAGGTGCCGGCGCCGCCCTGAATCATGTCCACCGGGAACTGGTCGTCGTGCTCGCCCCGTCGCAGCGATTCGGCAGCGGTCACGATGGCGTGGGCGATTTTCGGCTCGAGCAGCCCGAGCTCCTCATTTGCGAGGGCGGACGCCTCCTTGACCGCCGCGAGCGCCGCGATGAGCGTGGGGAACTCGCCAATCGCGACGCCACTGATCGGAAAGTTCTCGAGCGCCCTGAGGGTCTGGACCCCATACAGGGCGTCTGCTGGGACGTGGCGTTCGCCGAGCAGATCGTGCTCCAGGCGGGTGGACGGGGACGAGGAAGGTACGGGGGACGTCATGCGGAAAAGGTATCCAGGGACGGAGCGTTTTGGGACTCGGTGGCCGTTCCCGCGCCCAGCGACTCCCTACTACCGTGCCAGTTGCGCGCGCATGTATGCCCTCAGAATCGCGTTGATCCGCGACTGATACCCCGGACCATCCTGCTTCAGGAACTCCAGGATATCAGAGTCGAGCCGGATAGAGATGGGTTTCTTGAGAGGTGGATAGACAACCACCATAGTGGCGAGCTGCTCATCCGTTAGCGGCGGGTTATCCGGGTCAGAAAGAGCATTGGCATAGACCTCCTCTTCTGTCATGGCATCAACACGCGCCCAGTCGGTCAGGTCCTCGCCATTTGCTATCATGCGCTCGATCTCTTCGCGGGAATAGCTCTTTATCGTTGAGCGGACGGCCCGCTTAGGCCTGTTGGATGTTTCGGTATTGCTCTTCTTCATTTAGCCATGCCCTCCATACCGAGATTATCCTCGTCCCACGCAAACTTCATTTAGTATATACAAAATGTATGTACAGACGAATCGCACTTGCGAAAGCTCCCTAACATTGGCGGCGAATAGGGAGATGGACCGAGTCGTTTCCGCAGGCCTCGCCTCCTTATTTTGTATGTATGGACTCTGCTGATCAGACCGCCGTCGCGGCTTACGACCCTACGGTGATCGAGGCCAAATGGCGCCAGCGCTGGAGTGAGCGCGGCACCAACACCACTGACATCGCGGGCGCGGAGCATCCCTACTACGCGCTGATGATGTTCCCGTACCCGTCGGCCGAAGGGCTGCACGTGGGCAACCTGTTCGCGTTCACGGGCAACGATATCTTCGCCCGGTTCCAGCGTATGCAGGGGCTGGACGTGTTCCAGCCGCTGGGGTATGACGCGTTCGGGATCCACTCGGAGAACTACGCCCTCAAGGTCGGCGTGCATCCGGCGGAGATGATCCCACGCAACATCACCAACTTCAGGCGTCAGTTGGAGCGCGGTGGGCTCATGGTGGATTGGAGCCGGTCGCTCTCGACCACCGATCCCGATTACTACAGGTGGACGCAGTGGGTCTTCCTGCAGCTGTACAAGCAGGGGCTGGCGTACAAGAAAGAGGCGGCGGTCAACTGGTGCCCGAGCTGCAAGACAGTGCTCGCCAATGAGCAGGTGATCGCTGGCGAGTGTGAGCGCTGTGGCAGCACGGTGGAGCAGCGTTTCCTGTCCCAATGGTTCTTTGGCATCTCGCGCTTCGCCGAACGTCTGCTCGATAACCTGGAATCGCTGGACTGGTCCGAGACAACCAAGACCGCGCAGCGCAACTGGATCGGCAAGTCCGAAGGTGCGGAGATCTGGTTCGACGACATCAGTGTCTTCACCACGCGCGCCGACACTATCTACGGAGCCACGTACGTGGTGCTGGCGCCGGAGCACCCTCTGGTGGATCAATACACCACTGCGGAGCAACGCGCGGCTGTCAACGCATACCGCGACTGTGCAGCCAAGAGCGACCTGGTCACGCGCAAAACTAGCAAGGAGAAGACGGGTGTCGCGACGGGCGGCTCCGTCACCAATCCCGCGACCGGCGAGCGTATCCCCGTGTGGGTGTCGGATTACGTGCTCATGGAGTACGGCACCGGTGCAATAATGGCCGTGCCCGCGCACGATGAGCGCGATCTGGAATTCGCGCACGGCTTCGAGCTGCCCGTGAAGAAGGTGGTGCACGAGGACGACACACTCGTCGATTCCGGTGAGTTCACGGGGATGACCGTGCACGACGCGAAGCGCGCGATTGTCGCCATGCTGTCGGCGAGTGGGAAGGGGAAGGCGGTGACCAATTACCGCCTGCACGACTGGTGCATTTCGCGTCAGCGGTACTGGGGACCACCGATCCCGATCATCTACTGTGATGAGTGCGGCGTGGTACCGGTGCCGGAGGATCAGTTGCCAGTACTGCTCCCCTTCATCGAGGACTTCAAGCCGGATGACAGCGGAGTGTCGCCCCTCGCGCGCCACGACGAGTGGTACCGCGTCCCATGTCCCACGTGCGGCGGCATGGCTCGGCGGGAGACCGACGTGTCAGACACGTTTCTGGACAGCGCGTGGTACTTCTTGCGTTACCCGAGTGTGGGCGACAGCGCCGCGCCGTTCGACCCGGCGGTCACCAGGAAATGGCTCCCGGTGGATTCATACATCGGCGGTAATGAGCATGCGGTGCTGCACCTGCTGTACTCGCGCTTCGTCACAATGGTACTCCACGACGGCGGCTTCCTCGATTTCGAGGAGCCGTTCACCCGATTCCGCGCGCACGGGCTCATCATTCGTGAAGGCGCGAAGATGTCCAAGAGCCGCGGCAACGTCGTAAACCCGGACGATTACATCGAGACGTGGGGTGCGGATGCGTTCCGCACATACCTCATGTTCCTTGGACCCTTTGAAGAGGGCGGGGATTTCCGCGACAAGGGAATATCCGGCGTGAAGCGTTTTCTCGATCGCCTGTGGGCGTCGGTGCGTGACGCCGAAGCCGCTGGTGAAACGGATCCGGAGGTGCAGCGCAAGCTACACGCTACCATCAAGAAAGTCGGCGAGGACGTACCACGTCTGAGCTACAATACGGCGATCGCTGCGATGATGGAATACATGAACGTCCTCCGCAGAGGCGAACGCACGCCGCGTCGCGCGGAGGTGGAGCCGCTGGTGCAGATGGTCGCACCATTCGCGCCGTATCTCGCTGAAGAGCTGTGGGAGCAGCTCGGTCACACGACGAGCATCTTCGATTCCTCGTGGCCGCAGTTCGATCCCGCGCTGCTGGTAGAGGATGAGATCGAACTCGTGGTGCAGGTGAACGGAAA
>JBPCQO010000181.1:0-27124 GCA_050998035.1 Gemmatimonadaceae bacterium
GCCTGTCCTCCAGCCGATCAGCGGTGGCCGCACGCTCCATGGTGTACCTGTGCGCGTACCGCGCATAGCAGTACGTACACCCAAATGCGCACCCAACGTACGGGTTCACCGACCAGAAGCTCATACCTGTTGTGCCCGGACCATTCAACACAGTTCTGGCGCGCGTGGCGAAGTACTGGATGTCGCCCTGCTCACCGACTTCCGGGATCTGTCCCATCAGCCGCTCTATTTCAGGCGGGAATAGCGGTAGCTGACGCAGTTTGCTCGGGGCAGGCATCTCTTAACATACCAAACGAAAACCGAACAGCAATGCACGCCAGCCTTACTCCTGCAGTATCGCAGGCCTTGGCTCCGACGAACGGGTATTTTGTGCGACTGTGAATGATCACGGCATCTCCCGAAATTCCATGCAACGTCCGCCCGACTCAATCCTGGCGCATCACCCGATGGCTCTGGCACGAATTGTCTGGGCCATCGCTGTAGCCATAACGCTGAGCGGCTGCGCGCATCACGCGCGAACAGCCACCCTGCTTGCTGCGCCCTTGCCTCAGCCAGCGGCAACGCGGTGGCTGGAGCAGCACCCCGCCACCTCCGCATCCTTCCGAGGGCTGAGCGCCGTTGGCTCCAATGTGGTCTGGGCCAGCGGAACGCACGGCACATTTCTCTGGACCGCGGATGCCGGTTCCCACTGGCATGTTGGTTCCGTTCCAGGCGCATCATCGCTCGATTTCCGCGACGTCCACGCCGTGTCGCTCGACACCGCCTATGTCATGGCCGCCGGCCAGGACACCGCGCGGATCTACAAGACTACCGATCGCGGACAGCACTGGACACTGCAGTACGACGACACCAGCAAGGGCGCGTTCCTCGACGCCATCGCATTCTTCGACTCCAGCCACGGACTCGCACTCGGCGACCCCGTCAACGGCCAATTCACCATGCTCGAGACACACGATGGCGGCACGCACTGGAATCGCCTCGCATATACCGCGCTCCCGATCGCACTACCGAACGAGGCCGCGTTCGCGGCGAGCGGCACGGCGCTCGTCACCTGTGGGCCGCGCGACGCGTGGTTCGGAACCGGAGGTGCCCGAGTCTCCCGCGTCTTCAGAACTCGCGATGCGGGAAGCAGTTGGACTGTGAGCGATACGCCAATCAGAGCGGCCGACCGTGCTGCCGGTATATTCTCGCTCGCCTGTCGCGACGAACAGCACGGCATCGCCGTGGGCGGAAACTATGCGCACCCAAACAGCGCCGCGGTATCCGTAGCGTACACCAACGACGGCGGAGCGACGTGGACGCCGGCGCCACCATCGAGTGCGACTGCATATCTCTCTGGCGTCACCTATCTGCACTCCGGGAACAGCCGTCGCCTCATCGGAGTCGGCACCAACGGCACTGCATGGTCAGATGACGACGGTCGCACATGGAAGCGGCTCGATTCGCTGTCTCTCAATACAGTTGTTTCGCTGCCTACCCAGCCGCAGGCACTTTCTGCTGGCGAGCGGGGCAGGGTCGCTATACGGAACATTGCTACTAGGTAAGATCCCACCCGGATGTCCCCGGCCGACTCCTCGCCTCGACCTTCGGCGCGCGTCTTGCTTTGTGTCGCCAGAGGCCCCCATCTTTTGGTTGGGAGCTTTGGTGCTATCACGTAATCAATGGAGAGCGGACAATGCCATTCTGGATCTGGTGGATCATCGTCGGCCTGATCGCCGGCTGGGCGACAGGAAAAATCATGAAGGGTTCCGGCTACGGCCCAATCATGGACATCGTCCTGGGAATCGTGGGCGGAGTCATTGGCGGCTGGATAATGTCGTCGCTCGGAATGGGCGTCGGCGGTAACATTCTCTATTCGATTCTCGTCGCGATCATCGGCGCAGTGATCCTCGTATGGCTGGTTCGCCTCATCACTGGCGGACGCGCAGCCGTCTAGGGACCCGTTTTATTTAAGTTGTTACTCAGTAACCCGGCGACGCGGCATCGAGAAACTATCGGTGCCGCGTCGCTGTTTTCTGCGCTACTGCACTACATCGCGAGCGACACCACCAGTGCAACAGCCGCAACGCTCATGAGCACTGCGGCGATGCTGCCAAGAGTGTTAAGCACCGCTCCGTTGCGATGATCGCCCATTATCTCCTTGTTGTTGCACACCAGCAGGATGATGATGATGAGTGGGGGCGCGAGCAGCCCGTTAGCCACCGCCGACCATAACAGCAACCTGATCGAGTTGAAACCGGTGAGCGCCAGTATCATCCCGACAACCATCGAAACGGCCATCACTCCATAAAACTCTCTGGCCGCGCTTGGCTTCTCATCCATTCCACGGCCCCACCCGGCGGCTTCGCTCACGGCATATGCGGCCGAGCCGGCCAGTACTGGCACAGCCAACATTCCTGTTCCGATGATCCCCAGCGCAAATAGCCAGTAAGCCAGTGGTCCGGCGACCGGCTTCAGCGCGCTCGCTGCCTGGTCCGCCGTCTGTACATCGGTCACCCCCGCCCTGTGGAGTGTGGCGCCAGCGGTGAGGATGATGAAGTACATGATCATCTGCGAGGCGAACATGCCAGCGTACGTGTCCACCGACGCGTCCTTGAGCTCACGCGTCGTTGCACGTCGACGCCTGCGCGGGAAGCGGGCCGCCAGGTGATGCTCATGCTCCGCAGTCTGTGACGCCTGCCAGAAGAACAGGTATGGCGATATGGTGGTGCCGAGGATAGCGACAATTATGAGCAGATATTCCTTGTCCCACCTGATCGCCGGTAGGAACGTCCCACTCATCACCTTGAGCAGCGATGGATGCGCCAGCGCGCCGGCGATGATGTACGCAAGCAGGGCAAGCGCCATCCACTTCAGTACGCGCGTCATTCCCTCGTACGATGCATAGATAAGGAGCGCCAGAATGAGCGCCGCAAACACCGGAACAAAGATTACGCGCGGTAACCCGGTGAGCAGTGCCGCCCCTGCGGCCATTCCGCCCAGATCGGCAGCGATGTTCAACACGTTCGCGACAATGAGGAGCACGCATGCCAGCCACAGTAGCCACTTGGGATAGTGCTGCTTGAGTGCGCTCCCCAACCCTTCCTTGGCAACGACCCCGATGCGCGAACACATCAACTGCACCGAAATCATGAGTGGCAGACTGATCAGCGCAGTCCATAGCAGACCATAGCCAAACGCCGCTCCAGCCTGCGAGTATGTAGCGATCCCCGAGGGGTCATCATCCGCCGCACCGGTGATCAGGCCCGGTCCAAGCTTACGGAAGAAACCCGCCGCTCCGGCATCACCGGTTCCGGTATTACGGGCTTCAGCATTACTCTCGTCCGCCTTGGCCTCCACTTCGGGAGCAACCCCGTCCGTCGTCGCTGCGCCCGCGCTATCCGCCATTATCCAGTGTCGAGGCCGCTCTCGCGGCGTTACTGTTCGAACGTGATTGGTGCGACCGCTAAATGACCGACCTCGATTCATCCCTCGATTCGCCGCCCGCTCGTACCATGAGCCGTACCATGAGCCGTACCATGAGCCGTACCTTGAGCGCGATAGCAGCCTTCGATCACGGCCGGGAGCCTGCGCTTCTCGCGCGTAAATATGCCCTAATGCGGCAGAGCATGTTCGCGTTCATGCGCGGAACGTGCCACCTGTTCTACGCTACATTGCCCTCGATTCCCCGGCTGGATCGAGCTCCCAGCACGTGGCTCTCCGGTGATCTCCACGTCGAGAACTTTGGTACGTACAAGGGTGATAATCGCCTCACCTACTTCGACGTTACCGACTTCGACGAGAGTGCCCTGGCGCCGGTCACCTTGGACCTCGGCCGCTTTCTCGCCAGTATCCTCCTGGGAGCGTCGGACTGGAATCTCGATCCTGCCGATGCGCAGATGCTCGCACGCAAGGCACTGGTTGCCTACACCGTCGAGCTGGCCTCAGGGAAGGCGTCCTGGATCGAGCGTGAGAACGCGCGCGGCGTGGTGAAGCGTCTACTCGCACAGGTCGCGGGCCGGTCACGCACCGAGCTGCTCGACCACTTCACCGTTCGGAAAGGAAAGCGCCGCAGGCTGCTCGTAGACGACAAGCACACACTGTCCATCACCGACAGCGAGCGCGTTCGGGTCGAGCAGATGATCGCCGCGGTCGGGGCCGCGGTGCACGATCAGGAATATTTCTCAGCGATCGATGTTGCACGGCGCGCTTCCGGAGTGGGAAGTCTCGGAATTCCTCGTTTCATCGCACTCGTGGAAGGGCGCGGTTCTCCTGACCGTAACGTCCTCCTCACAATCAAGGCTGCGCGTCCATCCTCACTGTCCGCTGCCGACTTGTCTGCCGTTCAGCCGGAGTGGCCCAGTGAAGCCGCCCGCATCGCCAGCGTCCAACGCCAGTGCAGCGCAGTGGGGCCCGCGTTCTTACAGACGCTGGATTGGGAAGGAGAGAGTTACGTTCTCCGCGAGCTTCAGCTGGTGAACGATCGCGTAAACCTGCGTGACTGGGAAAAACATCCCAAGAAACTCGGCGACGCCATCATGACCATGGCTGCCGTGAGCGCGTGGATGCACCTGCGTGGCTGCGCCTGGCGCGGCGCCGCGTCGATCGATGAGCTGACAGCATTCGCCCGGGAAGACGACTGGGCGCCTGCAATGATGCAGTGCGCCCAGGATGCCGCTCACGCCACCGAACAGCAGTACGTGGAGTTTGTCAGTGCCTATGACAATGGCGACCTGCAAACCTTTATGCAGCCATCTCAGTAGCAGCATAGGCCGCAATTAGCTCGTCCGCTTTCTGAGCTGTCCCTCTAACGGCTCCTTCACTCCACCATTTCTCCATTTCCATCGGGATCACGCCGTTCAGCGCGTGGTCGGTCCGCTCCGCCACAAACAGCAGTTCGCTCAGTTTGTCATCGGCCTCGGGTACCGGCGAGCGATGATGGGAGGAGATGGGGATCGCCACTTCCTTGCCAAGCCCCCAGCGCAGTGCCGCCAGCCCGCCGAGCGGCTCGTGCACTTCCCTGAGAACGCGTGAGACGACGCTGGGCGAGATCGCCACGTCGCGGCGCAGCTCGTGCCGCAGCGTTCCAATCGTGTCGAACACGATGAGCTTTCCGGCGTCGTGTAGCAGGGCGAGTGCGAAGCCATCGTCGGGAAGCGCCCCGAAGCTGCGAGCTAGCAGCCGCGCAATCGATGCCGTACGAACCAGATGCGCGCGTATCTTGTCCACCATTACCTGATACTCGACGCCCGGGCGGCAGAGCATTCCGTCCAGCATCACGCCAAGCACCACGTTATGTACTCCCGTGGTCCCAACCCGCTGTCCCGCCTGCCGTAGCGACAGCACCACGCTGCCGGTGGAGTAGTAAGCTGAATTGGCATAGCTCAGTAGCACCTGTCCGAGCGTCGGATCGGCCTCGATTACCTGAACCAGCTGGGCTATACCAATGTCAGGATTCCGTGTCTTGGCCAGCGCACGCTGGGCAGCCGCGGGCGCCTGCTTGATCGCTGTCCCGTTGGCATCACGGAGCGTACGCAGGAACCGGGTGGTATCATCAGTTTGCTCCGCAGCCGATAGTGAAGCGGTGACACGGTCAACGGCGGCGTGGAGCTCCGCCTCGAATTGATCGATCATATGGTGTGAAAATTCTGGGTGGAGAACACTCCCCCAGTATCGGCGCCCCGCTCAGGCGGCTGTAGTTGGCCGGCTGCCAGGTGGGCGATGGGCCACCCGTGGCATCGCATCCGGCATCAAGCTTTGTGATGCTCGGGCCGACTATTAGATGCGCGGCCCCTCCAGTATCGGCGGCATCCGGCCCCCACGTGCCTGACACACTGTTAGCACACGTCTACCGCACGTGTCGCACATGGCTGCGCCGCTTCATTCACCAGGAACACCGGTTTGGACGATCTCCTCAGGGAATTTCTCGCCGAGAGCACTGAGAACCTGGCCAGACTCGACCACGACGTGGTCGAGCTGGAGCGCGAGCCCTCGAACACGGAACTTCTCAACTCCATCTTCCGCACGATCCATACGATAAAAGGGACGTGCGGCTTTCTCGGACTGGACCGGTTGGAAGGGGTTTCGCACACGGCAGAGTCCGTGCTCGATCTCCTCCGCAACGGAACACTGACAGCGAGCCCGGACGTCGTCTCCGACATTCTGCGTGCGGTGGACGTCATCAAGGCTATTCTCTCTGGCCTGGAGCAGACCGGCAGCGAGCCCCTTGGTGACGACTCACTGGTGATCGCGGTGCTGGAAGCGTGGCTCACCAGAGATCCTGAGCTGGGCGGTGTGCCTCCCGCACCGCACATTTCCGAGCCAACAACGTCCGAACCAACAACGCCGCCACCCGTTGCCTCAGCTGCGCCAGGCACGGCCGACTCGTCGCTACGCATCAACGTCGCTGTGCTGGATGCGCTGATGAACCTGGCGGGAGAGCTGGTACTGACGCGCAATCAGCTGCTTCAACTATCCGCTCAGGACGACGGATCGGTCTTCAGCGCCCCCGTGCAGCAGTTGAATCGCATAACCGCGGAGCTGCAGTCCGCTGTCGTGAAGACGCGAATGCAGCCGGTCGGATCGGCGTGGAGCAAGCTGCCGCGCATGGTGCGTGACATAGCGCGCGAGACGGGGAAGAAGATAGAGCTGGACATGAAGGGCGCCGGCACGGAGCTCGATCGGCAACTGGTCCAGGCGCTGCAGGATCCGCTCACGCATATGGTCAGGAATTCCGCGGACCACGGAATCGAACGACCCGACGTACGCCGTGCAGCCGGGAAAAGCGATGCTGGTAGCATCTGCCTCAACGCGTTTCACGAGGGCGGTCACGTGATCGTTGAGATCACGGACGATGGAGCCGGAATAGATCCCGCGGTCGTCCGCCGCAAGGCTGTTCAGCGTGGCCTCGTTCGCCCCGAAGTCGCCGATGGTATGAACGACAAGCAGGTCTTCCGGTTTCTCTTCGAGCCAGGCTTCTCCACAGTTGACACGGTCACTCATCTGAGCGGCCGCGGCGTCGGAATGGATGTCGTGCGCGAGAACGTCAACCGAGTTGGCGGCACCGTCGATCTGCAATCGTCGCTCGGCGAGGGCTGCACGGTCCGCATCAAGCTCCCACTTACCTTGGCCATCGTTCCAGCAATGCTCGTGGGCGTCGAGGACGAGACATTTGCCTTTCCCCAGAGCTGTGTTCTCGAGCTGGTGCGCGTGCCGGCCGAGAACCGGTCCGCATTCGAGACTTTGCAGGGCGTGCCGCTATACCGGCTGCGTGAAGCTCTGATTCCCGTGATCGGCTTACGCGGACTGCTCGGGCTCACGCGCAACACGGTGAAGGATGCGACGACGCTCGTCATTTGCCAGGTTGGCGACTCGCGCTTCGGAGTGGTGGTCGACGACGTGATCGATACGCAGGAGATTGTAGTCAAGCCTGTGGGGCGTCGCGTACGTCACATCCCCTGCTACTCCGGATGTACCATCCTGGGAGACGGTCGCGTGATCATGATCATGGACCCCGCGGGAATTGCCACGATGAGCGGGATGCACATCGCGGAGGTACGCGCCCTGGAAGTCCAGCCGGAATCTGGAGAAGAGGCCAGGCGCGACAGCATCCTTCTGTTCGAGGGGGGCACTGAAGGCCTGCAGGCGGTGCTGCTCTCAGAAGTCGCACGGCTCGAAGAGATCGCCTCGGATCGTATAGAATCGACAGGTGGCCGCTATGTGGTTCAGTACGGGGGCTCGCTGCTCCCAATCGTACTGGCAAGCCCCGCCGTCACGATCACGTCCGGGACAAGCCGTGCGGTAATCGTCTTCAGTGAAGGGAGTACCTCGTTCGGGCTCGCCGTGAACGCCATCCACGACATCGTGGAAGATTGCTTCAATATCGAGCTCGCGCCTACACGGCCCGGCGTGCTCGGCACCGCTGTCATTGCGGGGCGCGCAACGGAGGTGATCGATGTGCCCTACTACATGGCGCGGTCGCGTGCCGCCAGGCAGCTGGCATCGTGATTGAGCCAGCGCGTAAGGAGCAGGAGTTCGTGTCGTTCAGGGTTGGAACGCAGTGGTTCGGTGTTCCGGTCCTCACGGTCCAGGAGGTTCTCTCCGTGCAGCGCCTCGCACGAATTCCGCTCGCACCGCCGGAAGTGACGGGGCTCCTCAACCTGCGCGGGCAGCTGGTGACGGCGATCAACATGCACAAGGTGCTCGATTCTGGAACCCCTCCCGAGGGGGTAACGATGAACATTGTCGTGCGCGATGTCGAAGAGCTATTTGCGCTGGTAGTGGACGAAGTCGGGGATGTCGTATCTGTTATGCCGCAGTCTATTGAGCCGCTACCCGCGACGCTCGATACTTGTTGGCGGGATGCTTGTGACGGCGTAGTGCGGTGGCCAAACGGCCTCCTTGCCGTTCTGGAGCCTGGCCGCCTGCTCAGTGATTCACTCAATTGTCATTAAAACCGAGACCCGCTGTATGACCACCCGCAAAAAACTCGACGACGATGTAGCCCACCATGCAGCCCGTCCAGCAGCCCGTCCAGCAGCACTTCCGGTGTCAGCCCGGACGTCAACCGGCAATGATGCCGGAACCGAGCGCCGCAAGGGTGGCGAGCGACGTGCAGGCGCGCTGCGGCCGCGGCAACAGATGGACGAGCTGGAGACAAAGGTGGTCGAGGCGCAGACGCAGGCGCGAGTGATCATGCAGGTCGCCGGATCGGTGGCGCGCGCAGCCACGCCAGCTGAAGCCGCACGAGGCGCGCTCGAGTCGGTTCGCGCGGGGTTCGGCTGGCCATACGGCTCGTTCTGGTGCCACGAATCAAAGGACAACACGTTGAGATTCGGGCTCGAGTCGGGCGCCGTAAACAACGAGTTCCACCGCACCACGGTGAGTTCTACCTACGCGGAAGGGGACGGTCTTGTCGGCAAGTCGTGGCGCTATCGCGACGTCTTCCTCGTCGATGATCTGCAATATCTCCAGGATCGTCGCGGCGACGTCGCGCGCGTGGCCGGATGCACGGCCGCGCTCGCTCTGCCGCTCACGGTGATGGGCGAAGTGGTTGGGGCGCTGGACTTCTTCGTCAAGGAGCCGTTGGCGCTCTCGGACGAGCGCATCGACGTACTGAGGCGCGTGGCGGAACTGGTCTCCTCCGCGCTGGAGCGGCTGCACGAGCGATCGACGCGCGTTCAGTCGGAGGAGGACATGGACACTCTCACCAGCGTGTTGCGCGCGAACGCAGGCCGCCACTCGGTGGACGACATAGCGAAGATGGCTTTGGACCTCATCCGCTCTTCATTCAAGTGGGCGTATGGAACGTACTGGGTGCTGGACAAGGGCGAGACGGCGATGCGATTCTCCGTGGAATCGGGAGCGGTGGACGAGGAGTTCCGCCGTGCAACACGCGACGCGCACCTTCAGTCGGGAGAGGGGCTCGCCGGGCGCGCCTGGCAAAGTCGTGATCTGGTTTTCGTGGCCGACATCACACAGTTGAGCGAATCACCACGCGCAGTTGCCGCGCGCCGCGTTGGCATCAGGAGTGGTATTTCGTTTCCCATCATCGTGAAGGGACGAGTGATCGGAGCGATGGACTTCGTCTCTCTTGAGGAGCTACGTCCGTCAGAGCGAAGGTTGACCATGCTGCGTGACGTTTCGCGCATGGTCAGCTCCGCGGCCGAACAGGTGGCAGTCGCGAATGACTTCGAGCGCGATGTGAAGGACGTAGTGCAGATGGTGCTCGAATCTGCTTCGGATGTGGAAGGGAGTGCGCAGGGAATGGCGGCGTCCGCAGAGGAGACGGCCTGCCAGGCGCAAGCGGTTGCGGCATCGTCAGAGCAGGCCACACGTAACGTGCAGACTGTGGCCAGCTCCGCAGAGGAGCTCACCGCAAGTATCCGCGAGATCGCCGCGCGCGTTCAGGAAGCATCCACGGTGGCGCAGAGTGCAGTTCGCCAGGCCTCCAGCGCCAGCGGAACCATGCTGCAGCTGGGGCAGAGCAGCCAGGAGATTGGCCAGGTTGTGAAGGTGATCACCTCCATCGCGCAGCAGACCAACCTGCTCGCACTCAATGCGACGATCGAGGCGGCGCGTGCGGGAGAGGCGGGTAAGGGGTTCGCGGTAGTTGCCAACGAGGTCAAGGAGCTCGCGCGCCAGACCGCGCGCGCGACCGAGGAGATCGAGCGAAAGATCGCCGGTGTGCAGAAGGATGCTGACCACGCCGTGCGCGAGATCTCCGACATCTCCGGTGTCATCGCCAAGATCAATGAAATTTCGGGAACTATTGCCGCTGCGGTCGAGCAGCAGAACGCGGCCACGGGCGAGATATCTCGCAACGTGACCGAAGCCGCGCGCGGTACTGCGGACGTCACCATGAATATCGCGGGCGTTACGGTCGCAGCGAGCGAGTCGGGTCAGACGGCGGAGACGCTTAATGGCTCGGCGGTGAACTTGAACGCCGAGGCTGCGCGGCTTGGAAGTGCGGTGGCGAGTTTCCTGAGCAAGCTGCGGTCGGGGATCTAAACCAGAACCACGGCCCTTCACTCATCACCGCCACAGCTGTGACGGATGTGACCGAACGTCGCGCGGACGCCATTCGGGTATTGATCGTGGATGACTCCGTGGTCATGCGCGGCGCACTCGGCCGCATCATCGATGCGGAGCACGACATGTACGTCGCGACGACGGCGACGAACGGCCGCGACGCGCTCGAAGCTCTTCGCCAGCAGCGTGTTGATGTGGTGCTCCTGGACATCGACATGCCGGTGATGGATGGACTCACCGCACTGCCGCTGATAATTGCACGCCACCGGGACGTAAGTGTCCTCATCACCAGCTCTCTGACGGCAGCCGGTGGAACGATAGCTGCACGCGCGCTGGTACTGGGCGCGGCTGACTACGTGCACAAGCCAACGGCGCGAGGAGTGGGCGGCGTTGAAGCGGTCGCGGTCGAGATCACTTCGAAAGTGCGAGCGGTAGCGCGGTCCATGGCCGCGCGAATCGCGGCGGAGCGGAAGGCCAAGCGTGCAGTGTCGGTGGACAGCGTGCACCCGGCGCCGCTAGCCCGTCTCGCCGCCGTGCCACGCTTGCTGAAGCCATGGACCGCTGGTACCGCGGAGTTCCAGCCGCGCATCCTGGCGCTAGCGGCGAGTACCGGTGGACCCAATGCGCTCACCGCCGTGCTGTCCAAATTGCCTGGCGACTTCCACCTTCCGGTGGTCGTAACGCAACACATGCCGCCCATCTTCACGACCATGTTCGCGCAACGACTCGCAAAGCAGGGGGAGCTTCCGTGCGAAGAGGCGTCGGACGGCATGACTCTGCTGCCAGGGCACATTTACATCGCGCCAGGAGATCACCACCTCACCATCACGACCGTGGGGGCGGCACGTACCCCCGTCGCTTCGATCAATCGTGAGCCGCCAGAGCATCACTGCCGCCCGGCCGCTGACCCGATGTTTCGCTCCCTGGCGCGGTCATTCAGTAATGGCGTTGTGGCCGTAGTGCTCACCGGCATGGGTGAAGATGGACGGCAAGGGTGTGACGCTATCGTGCGGTCAGGTGGCCGGATCATCGTGCAGGATCAGGCCACCAGTGTGGTATGGGGGATGCCGGGAAGCGTGGTGAATTCCGGCGTTCCATGTACGGTGCTCCCGCTCAATGCCATTGCGGCGCACATCTCTCAAATTTGCGGCGCTCGCTCCTCGTGATATCGACTGACGACTACTCGTTCCTGAGCGCACTGCTCCGCCGCAACAGCGGGCTGGCGTTGGGGGCCGGCAAGGAATACCTGCTCGACAGCCGGCTACCCCCGGTTGCACTGACGTACGGCTTCGCGTCGGTGTCGGCGATGACAGCCACGCTCCGAACGCAGCCGCACGCGGATCTGGTCAAGGCGGTGTGCGATGCGATGACAACCGGCGAGACCTTCTTCTTCCGTGACACGGTTCCATTCGATGTCATGCGCACGCGGCTGTTGCCGGAGCTGGCGGAGCGCTGCCGCAAAGCTGCGCGCCCCCTCAGGATCTGGTGTTCGGCCGCGTCGACCGGACAGGAGCCGTACTCCGTGGCCATGTTGATCGCGGAGGCGAGCGGATGCATCGCGGGAGTAAGGATTGATGTAGTCGGAACCGACTATGCTGCGCACGCGCTCAATCGGGCGCGCCGCGGCCTGTTTACCCAGATGGAGGTCCAGCGCGGCCTCCCTGAAAAGCTGCTGCGCAAGTACTTCACGGAAGGCCCTGAGGGCTTCCGCATCGTGGATGAGATCAGGCGCCGCGTAACTTTCCGGGAGCTCAACCTCATGGAATCCTTCCGATCCATGGGGCAGTTCGACGTAATTTTGTGCCGCAACGTTCTAATTTATTTTGACATTGCCACCAAGAAGGACGTTCTGGACAGGCTCTCCACCGCGCTGACTCCTGGGGGCTACCTTTTCCTCGGCGCTACCGAAAGCGCGTATGGGCTAAGTGACCGGCTGGCCAGGCTGCCCGAGATTCCGACATCCGTCCACATGCGGCGCGAGGACGTTCCGAGTGCCGCTGTCAGGTTGCGCTCCACGGTCCGTTGAGTCCCGCGGCATAGGGCCACAGTCGGTTGGGGGGTGTCCCCACGGCCGGGATACGGCATACCGCGTGCGTTGTTGGAGGGGATGAAATTCGTCATCGCTACCCGGCATTTCGCGGGGCTGGGATTTGCCATGCGGCTGCAGCAGGACGGGCACGAGGTGCTCATGGCCTACACGGGAATCGACGACCGGCGTGTGCAGCCTCGCTTCGAGCTTGTTGGCAAGGGCATCGTACCCAAACGACCGCTGACGGATGTGATTAGCGACCGGAAGTCGTTCCGGGACTGGTATTTTGTGTGGGACGAGAATCACAGCCCGGACGAGAACGAACTGTTGCGTGGTGAGGGTTTCAAGGTGGTACTGGGCGGCAGATACGCGAACACGATGGAGCACGATCGCGAGGCATGTCTGCGCTTTGTGGGAGAGTATGGCCTGAAACCGCCGCCTTCGTTCCCTTTCAATCATGCAGTCGCGGCGCTCGATCTTGCACAGTCCAACCCGCACACGGCATACGTATATACGCCAGACGAGGGTGAGAATCTCGACACCTGGCTTCCGCAATCCGAGCACCCGGATGAAGCCAACCTCGAATTACAGTCACATCTGAAGTCGCTGCGCTCTGACATTCCTTTCATTCTCCAGGAACGCAAGGATGGAATCGAGACCAACGTGGAGGTCTGGTTCGTGGAAGGTGAGCCGCGCTTCGCGTTCATGACGCTGGAGTCAAAGCTCAAGCTTACCGGCGACCTGGGAGATCTGATCGGGTGCGCGTTTGATTTCTCGTTCGTCATACCGCTGGATAGCCGCGCGGTCACGGAGAGCGTGGGGCGACTCTTTCCGGCTTATCGCGAGATGCACTATACTGGGTTCGGAGACGCCAATTTCGTCGCGTCACGCGAAGGCTTGTGGTTCTTTGAGAAGTGTGAGAGGTTGGGCTACAATGCGCATCCGAATCTCTTCTGGACATTGAATCGCGATGAGCTGGGCGACACCCTCGCATCGATCGCTGATCACACCTTCACGCCCAACTTCTCACCGGGATTCGGCGCAACCTGCTCCATGTACATGGATTACTTCGCGCCCGGAAAGGCAGTGTTGTTTCCGGAGGAGACAGCGCACAACCTCTATTTCTATGACGTGTACCGCGATGACGCTGGCGATCTTCTCACGGCTGGTTACTATGACAACGTGCTAATAGCGACAGCGTTTGGCTATACCATCGAGACCGCGTGGGAGGCGGCGTACGAGACCGCCCGGTCGTTGAAGTTCCCGGGCCGGTCATTCCGTACCGATGGCGCCGGCACACACTACCCGTCTTCACCATTGCGCCGATACCAGGCGCTACCGGCGATGGGGCTCATCTGACGCTGAGCCAGTTGGTATCGTCGTACGGCTACGGAGTGGTTGCAGGGTTCATCGCCATTGAGGGAATGGGCGTTCCGCTTCCCGGCGAACTGGTGCTGGTCACCGCCGCGGCCTTCGCCGCTCAGGGTGATCTGACCATCCTGAATGTGGTTCTCGCCGCCTGGGCCGGGACGATTGTTGGTGGTACCGGTGGCTACTGGATCGGGAGCCGCGGGGGAGCCATCGCGATCCAGCGCTATGGGCACCGTTTTGGCCTCACAGAGATTCGAGTCGCCAAGGCACGCACGTTCTTCGAGCAGCACGGCGCCAAGACGGTGATCATCGCGCGCTTCATCGCGATCCTCAGAATGATTGCTGGGATACTGGCAGGCGCGACGGGGATGTCGTTCGGCCTGTTCACCGTGTGCAATGCGGCGGGCGGGTTGATTTGGGCAGCAACCTTCGGCGCGCTGGGATACGTGTTCGGGCAGAACCTACCCTTGCTCGAGCACTACTTGCGGCGTGGCAGCCTTGGAACCGTAGTAGCGGCAGCCGTGGTCATCATAGCGTTCGTTATATGGCGACGCCGGCGATCTGACCCAGCTCCCTGATGCGTGCAGCAATCAGAGCGTCATCTCTGCCCACTGTTGCCGCAGTGTAGAGAATCGCTGGGTCTGGCTCGCCGAGTAGATGCAGGGCATCTCGTGTTGCGCGGACGTCGAGTGTGAGCGCGGAGACAAAGTGGATTGCCTGGGATGCACGATCCAGGTCGACGGCGTCAATGGAGCGAAGCTCGAAGTAGCCGCGCGGCCTGACTTCGGGAAACAATGCGGTGAGATGTACCGCGTCGTCGCTGGTGTCGTTCATGATGCGCGTTGCTCGATTGGCGAACGTCACGTATTCGCCAATCGGGTCGGCGGCGTCGTACGGCATTCCCGTTCTGGACGGATCGAGTTGTTGCCACAGTACAGCTCGATGGCTCGCGTTCCCGCTATCGTGGCCAGCGTACATACGCGAATTGGCGAACGCGGCGGTGAGATACGGGGCCAGCGAGTTGAGTAGTCGCCACCGCTCGAACGGCCGCGGTCCTAACTCCACGTTGATCTGAAGCGACGCGGTCTGGCGCATCATTCGGATTCCCGCGGGCCCCACGCGCTCGAAGTGTCGCGCCATCGAGTCATAACGCGGCGCATGCAGCTGAACCTCGACCTGCTCGATGCTGTTGTACGGGTCCACGCCGACGGCGAGTAGCTCCACGCCCGCTGCAATAGCGGAAGTACGTAGCGGATCGATGACTCCGTGCAGGAACGACAGGAGTTCCCCTGCTGAGGCGCAGACGGGCGAGCTGACCTCGATCTGCCCGCCGGGTTCGTACGCGATTCTACCGCCGGTAACGTCCCAGGCGGGCGCGCCATACGTGTCGGTGGTCTCCCGCCAATTATGGTTGAGCGCTACGGCTCTTATTAACTCCGCCGTTCCCGTACGGCCAGGCGCCGCATTGATGCCAACGCGATGCCGGGTGCGTGAGTCGACGGGGATGAGCTCGAGCTCCGCGCCTATCGCGGAGTCCGGCCTGGGCTCACCACGTGGACTGAAGAGCCCGGCCACGAGCTCTCGCAATGCTGCCGACGTCAGCTCTGCACTCTCGCGAGCGCGAGTGCGAATAGCTGCGACTCATCGGTGATCCAACTGACGAGATTGAGCCCGCCTCGCTCGAGCAGCTCCGCGATGGTTACCCGGTCGTACTTGTAGCTCACCTCCGTGAGCATGTGCTCGCCGTCAGTGAACGACACGGGCCGCACGCCGGGGATGGTTACCGTCTGCGGACCGTCCGATACGAGGTGCATCTCGATGCGATGCTCCTCGAGGTTGTACACAGCGCGGTGATGGAATCGGGCGGCATCGAAGTCAGCACCCAGAACAGCATTCATTACACGCAATGCATTCTTGTTGAATTGTGCTGTGACACCCTGCGTATCGTTGTATGCGCGCTCAAGGACGCGCGTATCCTTTCGGAGATCGGCGCCCAGGAGGAAGCGATCGCCCGGTGCCATACGTTCACGTACTTCGCTCAGCAGGTTAACCGCCTGATCAGGCGTGAAGTTGCCGATCGTGCTTCCGAGGAACGCGTGCAGCGCCGGCTGTGGGTACGGCGGAATCGCGAATGGAACGGAGAAGTCCGCAACCACTGGCGCGACGTGTAGCGCGGGATACAGCTCCCGGATGCGCTCCGCCGAACGGTCGAGGAAATCGGCGCTCACGTCCATTGGGATGTATGTAACTCCCGATGGGCTCGCGGCGAGCATTGCGTCGAGCAGGTATTGTGTTTTGTCGGCGCTGCCCGCACCGAGCTCGATCAGTGTGCATGGAGCGGCTTCTGCGATTATCTCGCGCGCGTAGCGTTGAAGCAGGGCTCGTTCAGCACGCGTGGGATAGTACTCCGGAAGTCGCGTTATCTCGTCGAAGAGCTCGGAGCCACGCTCGTCGTAGAAGTATTTCGGTGGTAGCGATTTGGGAGAGCCTGCCATTCCGGTCTGCGCATCGCGCAGTAGCTGCGCGCGATCAAACGTCACGAGCGCAGCGGAACCCGCTGAATATTTGACGTCGGATCGGGAAGTCCCAGTTACGGAATGAGTTTCGAATCGCGCCCGGACGAGTGGCCCAGGATCCGCCGCGTAGCACCTTGTACTGGGTTCCAAATGACGTCTCTGAGTACTCGGGATATGGGAACGACCTGTAGTCCGGGTATCCGTGAAAATCAGTTGCAGTCCATTCCCACACATCGCCGATCATCCCGTAGCAACCCAACGGAGAGACGTTGTCAGGGTATGCGCCGACCGGTGCCGTACTGAACGTGAGCTGATCGAGATTGGCACGAAGTGGAGCGGACGGGTCACCACCCCAGGGAAAGCGGCGGCTGGAGTTGGACGACGGGTCCCACGAGGCGGCCACTTCCCACTCGAATTCCGTGGGCAGGCGCTTGCCTGCCCATCGAGCGAAGGCATCGGCCTCGTAGTAGCACACGTGACATACGGGATGATCCGGTGCCACGGTGGCAGTGATGTCCATGCTGCGAGTGAGCCAGGAGTCGCCATCACGCAGCCAATACTTTGGCGCTTGGGCTCCGCTCTCGGCTAACCAAACCTGTCCCTCGGGCGACCAGAGTTCCGCTCGTGCGTATCCGCCATCGGCCATGAAGGCGAGATACTGCTCGTTCGTCACCGGAGACGCATCGATGTCAAAGCTGCTCAGATGTGCCGCATGCGCCGGACGCTCGTTGTCATATACCGTGCTCCGGTCGTCGGACCCGACCGGGTAGTCGCCGCTCTCAATTCGTACCATCCCGCTGAACATTGCAACCGCCGAGCCATGGGACAGTCGTGGGCGCGCGATGCGCGGGGCGCGATAGGGCTCGCCCTGCTTGAGCTGCAGCGTTTGGAGGATGGTCTCGTTATGCTGGTACTCGTGCTGCAGCACCATGTTGTACACGAATCCATCGTGCAGTATGGGGTTGCCGGATTGCAGCTCTGTTTGCTCGAGAACCATCAGGACATCCGTGCGGATATCCGCAGCTACGTTTAGGAGCCCTGGGAGCGACGGAAGCGGTAGTGTTGCTCGCGTCGATCTGGGGTGCTCCAGCGGATTGTACATCCCTGGCATCTCGGAGAACTCGATCGTGCCGGACAGGTTCCGGGTGAGCCACAGCTCCTCAAAGTGAGCGATGTGGCCCAGGTCCCACAGAATAGGACTCATCAGCGGATCGTGCTGCCGGCGGATATCGTCGGCCGACAGTGGTGCGACCAGGAGCAGCGTTCGGGCGCGGGCTTCTGTAAGCCGCTCGGCGATATTGTGCTTACTGGGGCAGGCCATCGGCAGACTGGTGCAGGGTTCGGCAGTTACGGCGGGGGAGGCAGAGCCGGTCTCACGCCGGCGAGTTGGCGACGTTACGCAACGAATATCCCCTCCCCGTTGCCGATGCTCAATATACAGCACGGTTTTGCTGTTCTCGTGTATCGCCACAAAGTATGAGTACGTTGAGCGGGCAGGCCCGCGTGACCAGGTTCTTTCAGCTGTTGCCGCTTGCCGCGGGCGTCTTTGTCGCGCTCGTGGCGATCGGTACACTGAGCGAGTGGTATGCAGGGTTCGATCCCGTTGGGGAGTTCTTTCCCGGCGGGGTCGCAATGCTCCCGTTGAGCTGTGTGCTTTTTGTAGTGTCGGGAGCGTCGCTGGCGCTGTCGGTAGTCCGTACACGTGGCCGCTTAGTGCGTTATGTCGCAGCAGCCTCCGCACTGCTCGTGATCGTCGTGTCGCTGGTGGACGCGGCAGCGTGGATCGTCGGCCGGGACCTCGGGCTCGATCTCCTGCTCTTTCCGGTGGAATTGTTGCGGGCACCGTGGGAGCCTCCGGGCCGCCCCGGACTCAATACCCTCGCCGGCTTTCTCTTTGCGGCTGGTGGACTTCTTGTCACGCATCTGGACCAGCGGAGTCGCGGGAGTGCGGAGCAGTGGCTCGGGCTCGCAGCCGCGACCACCGGCTTCCTGGGCGTGACGGGGTACGCCTTCGGAATAAGCCAGCTCTACTCTCTGGGCCGATACACCGGCATGTCCATCGGCACGGCGCTGGGGCTGTGTGTGCTGGGGACCGGAGTACTCTTCACACGCCGCCGCCAGGGGCTCCCGAGCCTGCTCGCTGACCCAGGGGCCGCCGGAACTGTCGCGCGGCGACTAGTCCCATCCGCCGTGCTCGTGCCCTTCCTGTTGGGGTGGGGCAGGCTGTTCGGAGAACGATTGGGGTGGTACGACACGTCATTTGGAGTGTCGGTGTACGTGCTGGCCACCATCGCCATTCTAATGTGGCTCGTAAGCTGGGCCTCGAACATGGCGTATCACGGAGATCGCGTTCGCGCGGAGCTGCTGGCGGGCGAACAATCCGCGCGTGAGGCGGCTGAGGGCGCCAACGTGGCCAAGAGCAACTTCCTCGCGGTAATGTCGCACGAGCTGCGCACGCCATTGTCAGCCATTATTGGATACGAAGAGTTGCTGGCCGATGGAATTACGGGTCCTGTGAGCGACGCCCAGAAGCACCAGCTCTCGCGCATCAAGGCGAGCGCGCAGCATCTGCTCCATCTCATCGATCAGATCCTGTCATACTCCCGCATCGACGCTGGTCGCGAAATAGTGCGGATGGACGACGTGGACGCGAACGAGCTGGCGTCGGACGCAGCCGTGCTGGTGGAACCGCTTGCGAGTGAGAAGGGCCTAAGGTTCGAGGTGGTTCCCACCGGCTACGTACTCCCCATGTCCACCGATGCGGGCAAGGTGCGCCAGATCCTCGTCAATCTTCTGTCCAATGCTGTGAAGTTCACGCCGGAGGGCCGCGTCGACCTACTGGTGCAGCACGACGGGGGGACGGTGCGGTATGTGGTGCGGGACACGGGGATCGGTATCGCGCCACAGCATCGTGACCAGGTCTTCGATGCTTTCTGGCAGGTCGAGCAGCCCAGCACGCGAAGAGTAGGCGGCACTGGACTCGGTCTCAGCGTGACGCGCCGTCTGGCGGTTCTCATTGGCGGCGACGTGGTTGTGGAGAGTAGCGTAGGACACGGGAGTACCTTCACCGTGACTCTTCCGCTCGAGCGCGCAGCCGCGGCGCAACGGGAGCGCGAGCGGGCGATTGCCGTCTAGCGATGACGCTGCCTGGGGCGACTTTCCTCGGACCATCCTCCACTTCGCCGACGCGCACTGTCCCAGCGTGGATCTTCGGCAGGAAGTGTCGCGTGAGGCAATCTGTGCACTCATTCGACTGGACCTCGATGGGCCATTTGGGGTGGTCACCGCACTGGATCCGATGGGCCTTACACAGTCGGTCCAGCGGCACCACGCGCTCGCCGCGGAGCTGGAGCGAGAGATCGCTGCGATGGGCGTTCCATTCGTTCTGCTCGATGCGTGCAGCCCGGATCGGTCGCACTGTGAGCGCAGTATCGCCGTCGCTGCACCACGCAGCAGAGTGGTCGAGATCGCATGCAGGTACGAACAGCTAGCGATCTTCTGGTTCGACGGTAGCTCGTTCTGGATCGTTCCGGCCCGGTCAACGGGAGAGCAGCTGCGGCTTCCCGTGGCAGATCGCGCCGGCTCTCTCGATGGCTGACGGAGGGGCGCCTCGCTCAACGAGGCTCTCATCGGTGGCGTATTCACTTCAATGACAGCCACAGGACTTTCCTCGCGCGAGTCGCCACTGATCTCGCCATCGCCGCGTGAGCGTGACGAACTTCTTGCCACCGCTGCGCGTCTGCGCGCGGAGGTCGCCAGCCGCATAGTCGGGCAGGGCCAGGTTCTGGACGAGATACTGATGGCGCTGCTGGCCGGCGGTCACGCTCTCCTGGTCGGCGTGCCAGGACTGGCCAAGACGCTCATGATCAGGTCTGTCTCCGAAGCCATGCGGCTCGGGTTTCGGCGAATCCAGTTCACTCCTGATCTGGTCCCTTCGGACATCACCGGCACCGAGGTGATGGAAGAAGACGCTCGTACCCACGCGAGGCTCTTCCGCTTTGTCCAAGGCCCGGTGTTCGCCAACATCGTACTGGCTGACGAGATCAACCGGGCGCCACCACGTACCCAGGCCGCGCTGCTTGAGGCAATGCAGGAGCATCGGGTAACTGTGGCCGGCGAGACTATGTCGCTCCCGGAGCCGTTCTTCGTGCTCGCCACGCAGAACCCCATCGAGCAGGAAGGGACGTATCCGCTCCCGGAGGCACAGCTCGACCGGTTCCTGTTCGACATTCGCGTTGAATATCCGGACGAGCGGGCCGAGGTCGAGATTCTGCGCAACACCACCGGTCGCGAATCGCGCCCACTCGAAGCAGTGATCGACGCCGAGCAGACGGTGGCACTGCAGCACATGGTGCGCGCCGTCCCGGTTGCCGATGTCATCCTCCAGTACGCAGCCCGCCTGGTGCGCGCGACGCGCCCCGACAACGCGAGTGTTCCGCACATGGTTAAGCAGTACGTTCGGTGGGGCGCCGGTCCACGTGCTGGGCAGGCGCTCATACTTGGTGCGAAGGCTCACGCGCTGCTGGCCGGCCGTCACGCCGTAACTCCGGCTGACATACGCCGTGTCGCGCATCCCGTGCTGCGTCATCGCATACTGCTCAACTTCGCGGCTGAAGCGGAAGGAGTTCAGTCGGAGCGCATTGTGGACGACCTGTTGGAGCGCGTCCCGCCGCCCAAGAGCGACATCAAGGTGTGATGATGCAGCGGGCACGGCGCGCCGCGGCGGGTGACGAGCTACCCTACGGCGCATTGCTGGACGCGGTTCGCGGGCTCAGGTGGCGTGCGCGCCGTGCCGCGCGCATCGCCGTACCCGGAATTCACCCGTCTCGCGTGCGCGGAACGTCGGCTGAGTTCACGGAATATCGGGCGTACAGACAGGGCGATGATCTGCGGCGATTGGACTGGAAGCTATTCGCGCGGAGCGACCGCGCGCACGTACGCATCTCGGAAGAGCGCGCGGTTACACCCACGATGATCGTACTGGACGCGAGCGCATCGATGGCGTTCCCTGATGGGCCCGGATCCAAGTGGGCGCTCGCTCGACAGCTTGCCATCGCACTCGCCGCGGTTGCGCACTCCGGCGGCGATCCTGTCGGTCTCGCTGTCGCTGGTGCGGAGTCGCGTACTCTCCTTCCTAGGACGCGCAGCGGTGTGGTGGCCGAGATGATTCGGCTGGTGGATGGCATCGCAGCAGGCGGGACTGTCGGTCTGGGACCGTGCATCGCGGCGGCACGGTCCGCGGCGCGCATCGCGATCGTGAGCGACTTCCTGGAAGACGGCGACGGACTTTTGCGCAGCGCACGCGAGATGACCGTCGCTGGTCGGGATGTGTACGGAATTCACATCCTCGCACGGGAGGAGATCGATCCGCCCAACGCCACGTCGGTGGTGATGGATCCGGAGAACTCAGATGTGCGCCGAGCCATGACCGGGGCGACGCGGGCGGAGTACATTCGCGGCTTCGCGGCATGGCGAGCTGAGACGGCAGCCGGTTGGTTGGCGAGCGGCGCAGCGTATCGAACAGTGATCACGGGACAGGAGCCCGTGAGTCACGCCGCGAGGCGCATCGTGCGTGACGAGCCTGCCCTCGCTGGAACGGCGTAAGCCGGCGACGTAGCGCCGACACGTGCCGACAACATGACGTTACTCGCACCGGGGTATCTCTACGCTGCAATGGCCGCCGCGGCGGCTGTCGTTGTGTTGCACCTGATCGTCACGCGTCGGCCGCGCGCTGCGATACTTCCGACCGCTCGCTTCGTTCCGGATGTTCCCGCGGCGGCCAGGTCGCGCGCGCTACGGCCGTACGATCTACTTCTGCTGCTGCTACGTGTGTTGTTACTGCTCGCCCTTGGCACGGCGTTGGCGCGTCCCATACTCACGCCACCCCGTGAGCGCATTGCGCGCGTGATCGTCGCCGATGTATCTGGATCGGTGGCAAGGCGGTCGGAGGTAGCTGACAGCGTGCGGCGCTTGTACCGAATGGGAGACGTGACCGTCGCGTTCGATTCCGCAGCGCACGCTACTGCCGCTTCCGATTCGCTCCCGAGCATTGGCGTAAGCGCCGCAACTGGTTCGTTATCGGCTGCACTGATCGGCGCGCTGCGTGCCGCGCCGAGTGTGCGTGAGGGCGCTGATTCGCTCGAGCTCGTCCTCGTATCCGCTCTGTTGCCTGCGGAGAGCGATCTTGCAACCGCGCGGATCCGTGCCCTCTGGCCCGGGCGATCCCGTCTGGTGCGTGTAGCGCCGGATACCGTGGTCGCCCGCGGCCCACCACGCATCTACTGGGGCAACGCCTCGCGTCCGGCCATGACGATCAACATGCAGCGCCCCGACACGTCCGGCGCAGTTGTCGCTCGCGGTGAAGTTGTTGTGGCTCCGTTCGTGCGCCGCTGGAGCTTCCCCGAGGATTCGCTTCGCGGCGCCGTTGTGATTGCCCGCTGGGTAGATGGAGTACCGGCTGCCGTCGAGCGAGTTGTAGGTCACGGCTGTGTTCGGTCCATCGCGATTCCGGTCGATAGCGCCGGTGATCTGGTCCTGCGTCCTGAGTTTATTCGGTTGCGCGAGCTGTTGAGTGGCCCGTGCGGTTCGCACGATGTTGCGGGCAGTGCTGCAGGCAGTGCTGCAGGCAGTGTCGAAGCTTCGTCTGGCGCGTCGGTGATTGCGTCGCTTGCCGGTTCCGGCAAGCTCGCCGCCGCGGGCATGTTCCCGGCCGCAACTGATGTGCAGTCTCCGCTCGCACCGTGGTTGCTGGGCGCGGCACTGGCACTTGCAGTAATTGAGCTGCTCGTACGACGCCGGCGCGTGGCGGTGGAGCAGTGACCGCACGCGAACAGGTGGTGCGTACGCAACGATTCCTGCAGGCGGCGGCTATCACAACGTCGCTGCTCTGGGGAATAGCCGCCGCTCTGCTGGTGCTCAGTATCGCGGCACTGCTGCAACGCATCGGTGCTGCTGAGCGGCTACAGCCAGATGGGTGGGTGGCAATCGTGCTTGGCGTGATCACCTGGTTAGTGCTACTTCGGCGTGCGCGGTTCACGAGATATCCACGCCGAGTAGCGCTCTGGATCGAGGAGCGTATTCCGGAGCTGCAGTACGCACTCGTCACTGCCAGCGATCCATCTGTCGCTCTCGGTACGGTGCCGCTGGAGACCGCGGTACAGCAGTTTCGTGTGGACAGCCTCGTCACGCCGGCGATACTTGCGCCTGTAGGTCGCGCAGCTGTAGCCGCTACGGCAGCCGTCATTGCGCTAGTACTGACTTCCACCCTGGCTGGAGCAAGGCTACAGCTGGCTGGTCACTCCGCGCTGTCGCGCATTGGAATCAACACGCCGCTCCCAAACAGGCTAACCGCGCTGAGTGTTCGCATATTGCCGCCGTCATACGCAGGTGCCTCTGCGCGCGTGGTCAATGATCCTTCCGGTATCACGGCGCTGGTAGGAAGCACGATCGCCGTGAGTGGGTCCGGCGGCAGAGTGGGAATCGGTGCCGCGCTGCAGGACCGACAGCTCCACGCCAGAGGCGCCAGTGATGCGTGGGAGCTGAGCTTCGCCATGCCGCTGCACGCTACAACGCTAGCGCTCACCGACCGTGGGTTCCACCGTGTCATCGCGATTATTCCTGTTGTTGATCAGCCACCCACCGTGTCGATGATCGCGCCAACACGCGACACCGTATGGCGCAAGGCACCAACCACGGCGATGAACTTCGATGCGCGAGCAACTGACGACATTGGCCTGGACCGCGGCTATTTCGAGTATACCATCACCACCGGTGCAGGCGAGATATTCAAGGCCCGATCGGCGAACTTCGGCGCCTCGGTGTTCGGCGGGTCGACACGCGGAGCGATGCGTGCCGCACTCGCCCTGCCGCCGCTCAAGCTCGTTGCCGGCGACGTGCTATCGGTTCGCGCCGTCGTGATCGACGGCAACACGGTCACAGGGCCTGGAATAACCACGTCAGACACGCGGACGTTCCGGGTCGCGCGTGCAGACGAGTATGATTCGCTTGCCGTCGAGGGCGCCCCGCCGCCGCCGGTGGAACGCTCGATGCTGACGGAGCGCATGCTCATGATCTCGGCCGAGTCGCTGCTGAAACAGCGAGCACCACTCGGTCGAAAGGCATTCGTGGAATCATCCGGACGCATTGGTATCGACCAGGCATCGCTGCGCAAGCGCGTGTACGACATAGTGTACGGCCACGAGGAAGCTGGCGGGACCACGGGTGTCGAGGGCGACGATCAGGAGCTCGATCCGCAGCTCGTGATCAATCGTGATCTCAAGGAAGCATACGATGCAATGTGGGACGCCGAGCGTGCGCTGATGGTCGGTGATGTGACACCTGCGCTACCGTCGATGCAGAAGGCGCTGCGCGCGCTGGACAGGGCCCGTCTCGCCAACCGGCTGTACCTTCGCGGTCGCACGCCGCGCGTGATCGTAAACATCGAGAAGGTACGGCTCGTCGGCAAGGACAAGGGCGCCAGCAACACCGCCGCGCCGCGTTCACGCGCGGATACAGTCGCGGAGCTGCAGCGCAGGTCGTTCGACCACGCACTGGACCTCGCCCATGGCGACCCGGCCGCGTTCTCCGATGAGTTGATCCGTCTGCGTGCCGAGGCTGCATCGACGAACGTGGCCCTGTCTGCGGCACTGAGAGATGCTGCGGATGCCATCCGTGCCGGCCACGATGCAACGCCCGCTCTGGTGCGCGCGCGACGCACCCTGTCCGGAGCCGTGCGCGTCGGCAACGCGGCCACGCCGTGGGTTGGCGCGTGGAGTAGCAATACGAGTAGCAGCAGGTGAGTAGGTTCGTGTTCTGCACCGGCCAGTACGACTCGGGAGATTGGGACTCCGCGCCGCTGGTCGCGCCCAATCTCATTGATTCCATGGCGCAGTACACCAGCATCAGCCTGGCTCCCAGCGGCGTCACAGTTCCACTCGCGTCGGACGCGATTCTCGAGTATCCGCTGGTTTATCTCACCGGCCATATCCCCGTACGCTTTTCCGAAGCCGAGCGCCGTAACATCCGTACTCTGGTCGAGCGCGGCGGGATGATATTCATGGATGACCACAACCACGATATCGACGGAATATTCCATAATACTGCGATGGAAGAGATCACCCGTGCCCTCGGTAAGCCGGTAGATCTGTCCAACAATCACGATCTGTACAGCGCGTTCTTTAAATTCGATGATGGACCGCCAGCCACCACTCAGGAACTCAATGGATGGGGCGACAATCTGGTCCACAAGAATCTGCAGGCGGTGATGCGCGGCAATAGAATAGCGCTGCTGTACAGTAGCAAGGACTACAGCTCGGAGTGGAACTACCACCCCGAGAACAAGCGCTTCAATTCCGTTGACAATACCAAATTTGGTGTGAACATCATCGTGTATGCCCTCACGCGCTGACGTACGGCGCGCAGCCATTGAGTGGTTGCTGCGCACGGTGAGCATCGCTTTGCTGCTGGTGTTGCTGATGCGCGTGCTGCGTTCCGATCTGCACTCCGATCCGCAATCGCATGCGACTGTCATCGCTGATCCAAACGGGGTGCACTCAGCACTTCCCGCATGGACCGTGACGGCACTCCCGGCGCTACACCTGAAACTTGCGTCAATCCCCACGCCGCTTGACCGTGACTGGCTGCACGCGCTCGCCCATTCTGGTACATCGGTGACATGGGAGGGAGACAGCCTCTTACCTACTGCGGCCACCGTGACGCGCATGGTCGATCCGGTGCCGACGTGGCGAGCAGCAGTGGCCATGCCACGTGGAAGCCGCATCGTACTGAGCGACGGGGCGGGACTCATCGACAGCATCAGCAGCGCAGGCAACTCTGGAATGACCGCAATATTGCCGGACATGGTAGACCGCCTTGGTGCCAGTGCTCACGGCACCACCGCATGGGCCACGGTCCACGATTCCGCTGTGCTCAGAAGGCTGTTGGTGGAAGGTAGCGCCAGCTGGGAAACAAAGTTCGCCGTCGCCGCGCTCCAGGAGCGCGGTTGGACAGTGGATGCGCTTACGCACGTCGCCCCCGGCGTCGATATACGCGAAGGTGCTCCCTCCCGACCGGACACTGCTCGGTACGCAGCCGTCATCGCGATCGACACCTCGGCTACCTTCATCTCCGACGGTGCGGCGGCGTACGTGCGAAGTGGAGGCGGTCTGGTCACGCTGCACGACGCGATCAGCATCGGCCCATCCGGTTCCCGTGCGGTGGTGCTGGGAAAGCGCGCGGACGGGACCGCGTTGACGGCTTACCGATCGGGCCAGGGTCGCGTGCTACGCGTGGGCTACTCCGATGTATGGCGCAGTCGCATGGGTGCTCGCGACAGCGTGACAGACCCTGCAGCAAGCAACCGTGCCTGGTGGGGTGACGTGATCGCGAGCGTGGCGTACGCGCCGCGCTTATTCGTGCGCTCGGATGGTGCTGTCGATCCGGCCCCGCTGGCTTCGATGTACGATCGGGTTGGCCCGCCGTCACCGGGCACTCACTTGACGCTGGCTGGGAGCGCTGGCGGTATCCCAAGCTACGTTCTGTTCGCCCTGCTCCTCGTTACCCTGCTACTCGAGTGGGCATCCCGCCGGCTTCGAGGCGAGCGCTGACTGGGAAAAGCGAGAGTGGGGGTGGACACTTCGTGCCACGCCCCCCCACACCCCCAACCCCTCCCCCCGCCACGCATCTCTCCACCGCGGGGGCG
>JBPCQO010000284.1:0-3218 GCA_050998035.1 Gemmatimonadaceae bacterium
CCTATTACGAATACCGCGAACGACCTGTCCTTCATCAGCGACAGCGCATCCAGCCCCAGCACGTCACGCGCGCGCAACGGTTGACCAGACGCATGCGGCGGCGTGTGCGGCAGTGTCAGCGCGAACAGTCCATACGCCAGCGACGCTACCGCCGCAATCCGCATCGGCAGCGAAGTCGCCTCGATCCCCAACTTGCCCACCAGTATCCCCGCCACTATCCAGCCGATCGTCCCCAGCACGCGGATCCTGGGAAAGTCGCGCGCTGGATCGGCGATATGATCGAAGCTGATCGAGTTGGCCAGCGCCAGCGTCGGCATGTACGTCAGCGCGTACAGAATGAGCAGCGGATAGAACGACTTGAAGTCGGGAATCATCGACACGTAATACAGCAGCGCCGCGCCAACGATCAGCAGCACCGCCATCACCCGCTCCGACGAAAAGAACCTGTCCGCGATCATCCCCACAAAGAACGGCGAGATCATCGCCGCGATCCCCATGCTCGCGTACGCAAGTCCCACACGCGAGCCGCTGAACTTGAGCGTCTCCGTGAGATACGTCCCCATCGTCACGTACCACGCCCCATACACGAAGTACTGCATGAACATCATCACCGACAGCTTCACTCGGCTCGACCCCGATCCAGATACGAATCCTGATGTCGATCCCGACGCCGCCAGTGCTGCCGTCACGGTAGAACCCGGATCATGATGTTACGAAACGCCACCGGAAACTCATGGTCCTGCAGCGCGATGTAGCCAGACTTCGCGAGTCCATACTGCGGCCAGTGCCTGAATTTGCTGTTGGCCACGCGTTGCTGCCAATCCGGGCTCCACAGTTCGTACTCGGTCACCTTCACACCGTTGAGCCAGTGCTCCACGCGTGGACCGTTCACAACCAGGCGTGCAACGTTCCACTCGCCCGCCGGCTTCACCGCACCTGCAGCCGCCGGGTACAGCCCGAAGTCCGACCCCGCAGCCGTCAGGCGCGACTTGCCGTCAGGGTGCCGCGCATCGTCCAGGATCTGCATCTCGGGACCGGTCTCGTACGTATCCTCCCCCTGCTCGATCACGTGGTAGATAACACCACTATTGCCCCCGGGCGAGATCTTCCATTCAAGCGATAGATCGAAGTTCTGATACATGTCGCGTGTCATGAGATCGCCTCCACTGGCGACACGCCGCAGCTCCCCATCCGCCACCTGCCACCCAGCCGGCGGCTCGCTCTTCTTGAAGCCGCGCCAGCCGTCAGTGGTCCTTCCGTCGAACAGCAGCTTCCACCCCGCGGCGCGCTGCGCTGGAGTAAGCGTGTTCATCTTCATCGCGGCCGTAGTACCGCTCACGGCCATTCCGTGTGATGTGGCACAACCGACAATGAGTACACTTACGATTGCGGCCACGCAGGGAAATAGAGCTTTTTTCAACGACTTGATCTCCTGACGGTTGGGTTGCTCCTCGCGCCAGATAATCTGTGCCCTGAATACCGTAATCGCGAGCACGAGCTTGGGAGTGGGGGCAGGCCGAACAAGCGTGAAAATTGCAGTTAAACCATCCCGAATAGCGAATAGCCATCTTGATCTGGATGTAATCCCGATGGAGCGAAATGACCGTAAGTGAAACGGTACTCCAGGTGCGCCGCCAGATGGACGAGATCAATCAACGTGCGTTCACGAGCCGGCGCGCTCTGCGCCATTACACGGCTCTATCCGGATGGATTGACCCGGGCGAGGAAGTGGCCATTCGCCACGTGGCCGCCGAGATCGGTAGCACCCGGTCAGGTGCACTGCGAATCCTGGACATCGGCATCGGAGCGGGCCGCACTGTTCCGATGATGTTGGACGTGAGCCGCGACTACATCGGCATCGACATGGCGCCGAAGCTTCTGGCGATCGCAAACAAACGATTCCCGGAGGTCGATCTGCGTGTCATGGACGCCCGCGCACTCGACTTCGAAGCCGCGCGATTTGACCTGGTGACATTTAGCTACAACGGCGTCGATTCCGTTGATCTACCGGACCGGCTCCGGATCCTGTCCGAGGTCCGTAGAGTGCTCGCGCCAGATGGCCTGTTCGTCTTCTCAGCACTCAACCGGGATGGTCCTGACCACGCGCCACGGCTTGCCGCACCGGGCCTGCGTGAGGGTCATTCACCGATCTCGGAGCTGCTCAGAGTAGCACCAAAGGCTGTTGTAAACAGCTGGAACTACTGGCGACATAGAAGGCTCAACCAGCACGGTGAGAACATATCCGTATCCACCCTGTCTGCACACAGCTTCGGGGTTGTCGCAATTTTCATATCGGTGCCCGAGCAGGTAAAACAGCTCCACGAAGCGGGGTTCAGCGTGGACGTGGTCTACGACTGCATACATGGGCAATCCGTCGCGCCGGATCAACATGATACCGAAGCTGGGTACCTCCACTACGTGGCGCGAATTGATGGCGCCGCCCTGAACGCGAACTGCCCCGAGTCGTGACGGTTCCACAGCACGAACGTCCATCATCTGGATCAGGTCGCAATGTGACCTTCGTATCACCTCGCCCGCGTTCCTTCCAGGGCCGCGATAACGGCAAACCTATCGAAAGGTAGGGACGCAAAGCTACGAGGCTACCGCGCTTTAGCGCCACGCTTGTCGAGCTACCGAACGGATTACCGGGAAGGTCGTAGTATGTTTCGTCGCGTGATACTACTAGCGTTACTTGCGGCGTCATCGATCTTCGCTGCATCGTGCAGCGAGCCGGGCAAGGCTCTGGACCTGGCGCCCACGCAGGTTGTGCCTTCCCCGTCGGCTATCGTTATATCACCTGACTCGAGCGCAATCAACGTCGGGGACACGCTGGTGCTGCGGGCAACACTGGTCGATGCGAGTGGTCACCTGCTCAATGGGAGTCCTGACGCATGGACCGTCGCTGATACCTCAGTCGCGAAGGTATCTCCCAGTGGAGTCGTGACTGGACTGTCGCAGGGTGCAACGGTTGTGACGGCTCAGTTGAAGGGAACCCAGCAGACAGCGCGAATCTGGATTCAGACGGCCCAGATAAGCGCACCAGGGCCTGCACCAACTCCGGCTGCACCAACTCCGGCTGCACCAACTCCGGCTGCACCAACTCCGGCTGCACCAACTCCGCCTCCATCAACTCCGCCTCCATCAACTCCGCCTCCATCAACTCCGCCTCCATCAACTCCGCCTCCATCAACTCCGCCTCCATCAACTCCGCCTCCATC
>JBPCQO010000028.1:0-3397 GCA_050998035.1 Gemmatimonadaceae bacterium
GGTTGAATGTGCGGCGACCGGTGAGCATCGCACCGACCTCGCTCATCAATGCCCGCAGGTGTTCGGCGCTGGCTGCGGAGACGTGAAATGTGAAGTCCGACCTGGATGTGGGCACGTCGACATCACCCGCGTAGTACCAGTCGAAGACTTCCGCGACGCCGTCGCTGCTATCAGCGACGAACCCGTCGAGCGACATGGACATGATTGCGATGACCTTGGCCATTGGATCTGCTCCTCCCTCGTTAGCCCTAGCAGCTGGATAGCGCCCCAGACACCGTGGCTCTGGAAATGTGACGGTTTCGTTGATCCCCTGTCGATTCATACCAAGGCATCAGCAGGGACGGACGGCGCGCGGTTACCCGTCCAGTGACATCTCATGACGACCACAAAATTCCCATGATCCGTTCTCCTCCTGCGCGCGTGGCGCCACGATGCTCACGTTCGGCATCCCGTGCGGACACCGACATCAGTTAGTCGTGCGGCAGATCCCAAGATCGACACTGCCGGAGGACGGGGCATCGTGGCTTGCCTGCCTGATTGCCAATATCCCTGCAGGCTCATGTGGCTTAGTCCGCATCGCCGACTCCTACGCCTTTCGGGAGGCGATGTATGCCGTACTTAACTGGATGATCTGGATATAGTTGCCGTCCGGGTCAACCAAGGTGCCGAACAATCCGTCGCGCCGCTCCTCGAGCGCCACGAGCCACGACACGCCCAGTTCGTCGAGATGGGCGGCGGTGCGACGCGCGTTGTCCACATGGAAGTTGAGGATGACGCGACCCGGTTCGCGGGTCACCGGGCCCACGTCGGCGCGGCCATCGATCAGCACATCGGTCGCGCCGAAGGGGAGGAAGCCAACGTCGTTAGGCGTGCAGTCGAATGCGGCGCAGTACCAGTCGAGAAGCCGCTGCGGGTCGGGGCTGCCGAGCAAGATGCTGCCGAGCGTGGGGGTGTTCATCGTTCCCTCCGATAGATAATTTCAAGCAGAGGCGCCATATTTTCTTCAGTCATAGATCGCCTTCAAGCCATAAGCGCCGAGCGCCAGGGAAAGCTCGCCCCCGTGGTGAAACTCATGCTCGAGGACATGCCAGATAATCCATTGCCGCGTGTATCCGGGGGTTTTTTGCCACTCCTCTGCGCTGAGCGAGAGTGGAATGGAGACCGGGTCCCCGAGGTCTGCAGCAGTCCAGCGCGCCAGCGCCTCCGCAATCATCTGCCAGGTGGCTTCAAGATTGACAACCAGTTCAGCCGCCGAGCCGACGGGTCGGTCCTCCTGCCCCCAACTCGCGATGGGGGAGAGAGCGGGATTCCCCTCACCCATCCACGTCTGGAACCAGAAAACCCGGGCCCCGAGGATATGCTCGACGACCCTGCCGATTGACCAGTGATGCAGTGCGGTGGGTAACGCCAGCTGTTCGGGGGAAAGTGGTGCGATGATTTCGACCAGGTTGCGCTGGTAGGCATCCCAACCGACGTAGAACGTGGTGAGCGGGAGGGCGTGTTCAGTCATAGCCTCTATGCTCCTTCCTCCGGCATCTCTTACGGCCCCTCACTCATACGACGAATGAGATCGCCAGGGATGGACACCTTGCTCGCCCGTGACGCCACCGAAACACTGTGCGACACCCTTTTTGAGGAGTTGGGAAACGCCCTCCGAGCATACAATGGACGGGCGAAACAAAATTACGAAGATTACGCCGCGTGGGGCGGAAGCCCTTTATACCGGCTCGTATATGCGGCTTCAATCTGTTCGGAAAACCGCTCGATCCGTAAGGGGGAGGATGGGTCGGGTATCGTTGGATCAATGGAGCCGTCGGCAGGATTCCAGAGCACGAGTGATATAGCCTCTGCCATGTAGTCAGCGCCATCAACGCTTGTACGGCGCGCCAACCGCTCCAGTGTTTCAGTTGTTGCTGACCGCTGGCTTACCGACACGCACGGCTCGGGATAAATCACCATGAAGCCGACAACGGCGTGCGGGAAGCGGCTGTGAACGGTCGTCGCCTCCGTCGCGAGGTCGTTGATCATGTTCTGCCAGTTCTTGCCGATGCTCTCGCTATCGTTCAACGTCTTGCTGTCGAATGCAAAGCGCACGCCGTCCGGGCGATAGCCGACATCGAAATTCTGTGGCCGTACACCGCCGATAATTCGTACCGGGCCAACCTCGACACAATCGGCCTGTGGCGGCGTCAATGCGTTCGGATTCGGCGCGATAATCGGAATCTGACCGAGCATCGCGGCAACCGCGTCGCCAACCGCTCGATCAAACAAGCCACCAAGTTGACCCGAAGAGTGCGGCGGCGTACGGCTCAACCGACGATTGAGTGCGCCCCACCGTTCACCAAACAAGGCGAGTGACGACTGATTGATGGCGATGGATGGCATCGGCGCTAATCTAGCCATCGGTCTGGTCCTGTAATAGTGCGGCGGTTTTGATTCGTCGCTTGAATGTCCTGCTCGTCCGGCGGTGCGAGAGTTTCTCCCAGATACCGCGAAGGACCTCAATGTCGGATGTGGCGAGGCCCATTCCCTGCCGCAGATAGACGTGATCGGTGAGATTAAGCATTTGGGTGATTTCATTTGCCCTGCTGAGCCGATCCAGCGTCTCCAACATGATGTTCGTCTCCTGGAGCGGCGGAATCGGCAGATTATCCGCCTCGTTCGGCTCCAATTCGAGTACGCCACCGCCGTAACTGCGACCCAGAACCTCAGTGAAGGCGAAGGTCATCGAATTGTGGAAGGCGGCAATCGTTGGGCGTATGTGATCCGTATCATGGAAGCGGACACGATGAATGGTGTCCGTCGAGGTTGCGGCGGTCTGATTGAGGACAAGTTTCGGGAATCGGTTGACCTGCCGAAAGAGGAACGCATCAGGCGTCGATACTGAGGGAACGATATACCACCGCTTTCGGATGCCGCATTTATAGCCCTCGGGAACCGCCTGTTGCTCGCCGTACCGCAGGTATCGCACCAGTTCTTCGGGCAATGCTTCCAGTGGTTCATTGGGTGGGAAAAGGAGATAGCAACGCGCATTCGTGTGCCGATCCTGTTGCATGTCATTTGCGCCGTAGACAGTGCCGGATAATTGTGCCGTGCGCCCGACAAGCGGGACGGTGAAAGGTCGCAGATTGTGCGCCTCTACCTGTGCATCGGTTAGCACGAAAAAGTTGTTGTTGCCGGTAACGACTCCGACATCAACGGAGGCAACATCTCGAAAGCGAACCAGCGCCGGATCGTGCGACAGACGACGAAGCAATTGGATCTCGGCTGCTGAGAGATAGTATTGCGTCCACTTATCCGTCGTGTGGTCAATCGGTTTCAGCGCGGATTGGTCGTGGAGCCGGAAGTCGAACGACGCGAGTTGATGGTCGTCGTCCAGTTCGACAACATCAATACC
>JBPCQO010000068.1:0-41248 GCA_050998035.1 Gemmatimonadaceae bacterium
AGAAGTCGGGGGTGCGCATCTGGTAGGCCACATCCTTGAGCATGCCAACGATCTTGCCGCCCTTGATCTCGTAGAACAGCTGGCCTCCGAACTGCGCGTTGTAACGCTGCTGGTCGATGGAGAACGATCCGTCGCCCATGATGGCGATCCCGCGATCGGTGGCGGCGATCAGATCCTCCCACTTGTTGTCCTTCTCACCCGGCAAGAGCGACACGTTCGGCATGCGCTGAAACTGAACGCTGGACCATGAGTCGGCATTGCTGTTGCCGTGCGAGCGCGTGGGACGGCCCTGCGAGTCGTACCACCACTTGAGCCAGTTGGCCTGCTCGCGCGTGGTCTGGTAATCGTTGACGACACCATTCTTGATGATGAGAAACTCTTCCGGCTTCACGCCCTCGTCATCGTATCCTATAGTAGCGCAGCCGCCCGGCTGCGAACGATCGCCCTGGATGTTCATGAACTCGGGACCGTAGCGCAGCTTGCCAAGCATCTTTTCCGGCGGTGATACAAAGCTCGTCCCCGCGTAATTGGCTTCGTAGCCCAGCGCTCGATCGAGCTCGGTGGGATGCGCGATTGACTCATGGATGGTGAGCCATAAATGCGTCGGGTGCAGCACCAGATCGTAGCGTCCCACCTGCACGGGCTTGGCGCTCAGCTTCTGCGACGCCTCCTCGCCCCACTTACGCGCGTTGTTCACGATGTCTGCTTCCAGCACGTACTCGTAGCCGCGACCCATGGGCTGCACGGTGTTGGAGCGGTTCTGAAAGTCGCTCTGGTCCGGGGCAATTGCGGTGATCTGCATCGGCACCCAGCTGCGAACCACCGCCTGCGAAATCACCGACCCGTCGGTGGACGCGAAGTGGCGGTTCTCCTTCACGAAGTACATCACGCTGGAGACGAATTTCACATTTTTCGCCTTCATCGCCTCGGCGTTCGCCTTGATGAGAAGATCGGCCTTCTCCTCCACCGGTACGTCCCACGGATCCTTGGTGAAGCCGTTGTTCCAGGTCGCATGGACGGACGGTGTGGGGGCGAGCACGACAGACTGGTCCTAGGCCACCCGATTGGCGCGGGCGATCGCCACCGCCTCGCGCGCGGCCGCGGCAACGCCGTCCGGTGTGAGTGCACGGGTCGCGGCAAAGCCCCACGTTCCGTCCACAAGCGCACGGACGCCCGCGCCCATCGAATCGGTGTCGACCACCTGCACGATCTGCTGCTCGCGGGTGATGACGAAGTTGTTCTGGTACCGACCGATGCGGACGTCGGAGTAGCTCGCGCCGGCTCCCCTCGCGGCCCCGATCGCGTCGGCCATCAGGGCGCGGATCTGGTCGTCGGATGGAATGTTGACCAGTGGGAGGACGGTTCCGGCATCTGGAGGATCGAACCCGGCCGGCAGCCCGGGTATGTGGTGTAGCGCGGCGTATCCACCGAGCGCTACACCACTCCGTTTGATAAAGTCACGACGTGTTGTCACGGAGTTCCTGGTGAGACGTTAAATGATGGGCCGAATCATGCGTTAGTGAGATGCACTGACGCAAGGATTGGTTGCCGCCGGCCGGTTGCCGTTCGCTGGTTACCGATCACCCTGGATCGGAGTCATGAATCCGGTGGTACTTCTGGACCGTAGGTACTGATGTGGGGCGGCCGCGAACCGTGGCCGACGCACCTTTTGAGGAAGAGGAAGGCGAATGACGAACCGATGGATGAAGCTGACCCGAACGATGGTTGTGACTGGCGCGGCACTGATTCTCCCCATGTTTGCGACCAACCTGGCTCAGGCACAGGCTCCTTCACAATTGATGGGGGGTGGCGATCCGGTGACCACCTTCCACAAGCCAAGCGACGCAGAGCTGAAGCACAGGCTCACGCCGGAGCAGTACGGGGTTACTCAGCACGGCGATACCGAGACTCCGTTCCATAACGCCTACAACGACAATCACGAGCCGGGCATCTACGTGGACTTGGTCTCAGGCGAGCCGCTCTTCAGCTCGATAGACAAGTTCGAGTCCGGCACCGGCTGGCCCAGCTTTACCAAGCCGCTGGATCCCGAGAACGTGAAGACCAAGACCGACCGGCAGTTCTCCATGGCCCGCATCGAAGTGCGGTCCACGCATGCCGACTCACATCTTGGTCATCTGTTCAGCGACGGTCCCAAGCCGACCGGTCTCCGCTACTGCATGAACTCGGCAGCCATGCGCTTCATTCCGGCGACCAAGCTGATGGAAAGTGGGTACGGGCAGTACGCCGGGATGTTCGACGGGACAGAGCGGTAGTGTAAACTCTGGACCGAGCGGCTCAGTCCAGAGTTTACGTAGAGGTTACGTCCCCACCCGGGATCGAGCGTCACGTCCAGCGGCGAGTAGCCACCTGGGTGGATGGGTGATAGCTGCCACCACAATTCCGATGATGGTGGCAGCCGCCGGTTGAATCGTGCTGCCGAGAGTGACTACGGTCTTGAGTACCGCAACCGTCGTTGTGGGCAGTCCGTTCATCGCAGTGGGTGACGCTACAATTGCGCCAGCGATCGCTATCGCGGTTCCGATCGCGTTCGCGATTCGGTTCTCTCTGGATCCTCCGCTCTCCTGCTGCATAAGTCCTTGCATAACCTCTCCTCTCTGTTTGAGTTCTAGTCTGCGTCGCGCGCCAGTCGCGCGGCTACCACACCTACCACACTGTTCTGGTCGCGCGCGATCGTGAACGGCTTGTACTCGGCGTTGAACGACGACAGTTCCATCGTCGAGCGACTCAGTCGCGACACGTACTTGACCACGTAGCCGTCCTCAGGCCGTCGCGCAACGACGATGGCACCTCGCGTGACCGGAGTGCGAGTGTCAATGAGGATCGTGTCACCATCGTTCAGGTACGGCGTCATACTGTCACCGGCCACCGAGAGCGCGACGTATCGCCCGCGCGCGATGCCTTTCGGCAGCTCGATCCATCGATCGCACGGCTCGTCCCATAGCTCACGTCCTACGCCCGCCGCGACTGCGAGGTTGGGGAGCCACGGCGCGCATCCCGACGATGCGGCAGCATCCGCTACGTGCTTGATGTCTCCGACGACTGACGCGTCACGTGCCTTGAGCTCGTGCCTCGGTAGAGCTTGACCAACTCGCATGGCACGCAGTTGCTGCTGCATCCGTGCGGCGAATGCATCAGCGGCTCGTTCATTCGTGCGTCGCTCGGCGGGCGACTGTCGCTCCCGAGCTTCGCGCTCGAGCCACTCAACGAACCGATCGTCTTCGTAGGCGTCAGTATTCCCACTGACATCAATCGCACGCGCCATCAACTGCTCGAGCGGTGTGATCACTGGCTCGATGGCGGGCATGTAAACGCCATCATTCGTCTTCGGCTCGTCAGTCATGCTGCAGCTCCTCCGGTTGTGTCGCTGTCGGTTATGTCGCTGTCGTCTATCTTCACACCTGCGCGACGCAGCAGTCGTGTGATTGCCGCGCGCTCCGCGGGATCGAGGTTGGGCAGGTGCCGTATACTCTCACGGGCCAGGTGCGCGCGCAGTCGCGCGAGACGTTGCTTCGCTGCCACGTAGCTGATTCCCAGCCACTGAGCGATCTCCCGCATTGGCACGCGGTGGCTACT
The DNA here is from genome assembly GCA_050998035.1 of Gemmatimonadaceae bacterium. Classification (GTDB taxonomy): domain Bacteria; phylum Gemmatimonadota; class Gemmatimonadetes; order Gemmatimonadales; family Gemmatimonadaceae; genus Fen-1247. Next base: position 3,595 of record JBPCQO010000068.1, read on the forward strand.
CCAGACCAGCAGATTGCGCTCTTCCTGCGTGCATCCGTGCATGAGCGCGTTCACCAGCGCTACCGTCGGCACCGCGATCGATGCTGAATCTTGGTCTGCGCCAAGTGCCGCACGTAGTGCGAATTCGGAGCAAGTTGCACGTACCACCTGCTCGCCGCCGATCAGCTCGCACTCGGCGGCGTCATGTCGAGCGCGTGTCATGTCGGCGCGCCGGGCATCAACCGTCTGATTTCTGAACGCAGTGACGACGAACGTGGCGAGCGACCGCGGCGCTTGCATGCGCGCGAGTTTGAGTAGAATGTCGTTGAGAAACGCTGCTACTACCGTCTCACGTTCGGAGCGGTCCACGCCGAGCCGGTATGCCTGATCGAGCAGGAGCGGACGGAATCGGCGCGCGAATTCACGCAGCGCATCTCGTTCTTCGCGCCGGATACCTACAAGGAGTGCTACGTCGTCGCGTTTAGGCGTTGTCTGTAATGCCCGTTCTCCACCATCGTCTCCTTCCACTGGTACGACCTCCGCCTTCCGTTGGGTGCATTACTTCGCTCATGGGGATAGACGGTTGGCGGTGACATCCTCCTGACGTGCGAGCCATTTTCGGAGTGATCGCTCGATGTCGGAAATGCGAGCGGGGGTGAGTTGATTCCCTTGCTCCAACTGATCGCGAAGTTGCTGCGTGCGCGCCGAGCGGAGTCCGGCGCGCTCCGCTTCGGCTAGTAGTGTCAGGAGGTCGGCGACGGCGTGCGCGTATTCCGGTTCGTACTCCGGACCGTACTCGGGTGATTGCTCGGCAACGCATGACGTGGTCGAGGCAGATGCAGCTCGTGCTCGATGGACACGAGCGTGCGCCGCTTTCTGCATTTCCTCCACGCTGGGACGCTGCTTGGACGCGGTGAAGCCGAGGTTGGCGAGCGCCCGACCGATCGCGGAGGTCTCTGTATTCTCGAGGCACGCGACCGTGTTGATGTCACCGTCGCCTTCGCGCTCGGTTGCCCATCCGGTCGCGGCTGGAGCTGGATCTGTCTCGTTGCGGTACACACATGCCTTGAACGTGACCGAGGCGGCGTCACGGTTTATCAGTTCCGTCCCGATTCGACCGTTGGGGTGGCTCTTGTAGAACAGCTCTATACGGTCAGCGACAGTTGCGTACCCGCTCGGATCGAACGAACGATCTGTTTTCGGCATGACTCTCCCGGAGGAAGGGAGGGTAAGCATATACCGAATAAAACCCGAAAACAAGAGGGAAGCCAAGTTTCTGAATCCGAGCTGTCAGACAGACCGCAGGTCTTGTGAAGTCCGTTAGTCTGATGTCACTGGGTTCCGTCTGTCCGGGCGAGAACCGTGTGAGTGCACGGGGCATTGTTGGCTCCAGCCCGGTGTGTCACGATGTCCAACCAGTTACGCCGAATTTTTCTCTTCGAGTTTCTCGTCACTCGTTCTCGGCTTACCTCGCGTCGCGCGGTGCAGCGCTCGCCTGGGTACTGGCATGGCTGCTCCTGCTACCCCACATCGCTGACGCGCAGGCAACCACCGTGTCATCTAAATCAACGGGGAACACAGTTAGCGTGACGGCGCTGAATCAGGAATACCCTGCGGTGTATTGGACGCCGGGTTGCTCTGACGTTACTGCGCCGATCGATGTGGTGACGGTCCGTCGAGTGGATCCTTCACAGTCGACGCACTCGACAACGGCATAAAAACCGTTTCCGTGACGATTGCAGCACCTGGGTATAGTGTGGCCGGCACACCTCAGAACACAACGATCACGGTGCCACCGTGGTTAGAACCTTGCACATGAACCAGCATGCCCGCCACACCCGAATCAACAGCCCTGGCGCGTCAGCGCATTCACGCTGCGGTACGCCTCCTCGTCATAACCGTTGTCGTGGTCGCCGGCTATCTCCTGGTGCGCCGTGCCGTCTCCGAATTCCATGGCGGCAGCTCCGGGTCCCGTGTTACCCACTCAATCGTCGTTCAACGCATCCAGGCAGTCGCCAAACTGGTCACCAGCGAAGCGACGGTGCGAGATGTGGTGACGGCCGAGAATACCCGCTTCTGGTCCACCAAACGCGCGCTACTCGTGGTGACCGGCCGGGTGCTCGCCGGTATCAACCTGGACTCCACAGCGGCGCGCCCAGGGGCACAGGTCCACATCGATGATGCCGCGAAGCGCATCACCGTGTCGCTGCCGTCGGCCGAGATTCTGGGTGTCGAGGTGCTGAATGTGCGAACCTACGATGAGCACGCGGGACTGCTCAACCCGTTCACGCCGGCGGATCGCGATTCAATTCAGGCCGAGGTTCGCTCGCAGCTCCGGCACGCCGGTGAGGAGATGGGACTGGTACAGCAGGCCAACAAGAGCGCGGTACTGCTGCTGCAGAACCTACTCGCGCAGGACGGCTACACCGTGGACGTGTCGGTCCGCGGAGCACCAGCTGCGTTGCCACCGCAGGGTTGAACCGCGGAATTGAACCGTCGCGTCTCAGGCCGCGACGGCCATCTCCTCGCTCACTACCCGCGCGACACAGTACTCGTTACACCGTATACGCCGTGGGCACTTGAGACAGTCGCGCCGAATCTTTTCAGGATACAGCGCCCTGTCCGTCGCCGCGTAACCCGCGTGCTCGAAGAAACCGGGCGTGAGCGTCAGCGCGAACAGCTCATCGATGCCGCGCTTGCGCGCCAGCCGCTCGACTTCGTGCACGATCAGCGTGCCAAGCCCACGTCCGTGCGCCGCGCGCGCGACCGCGACAGACGCCACCTCGGCCAACGACGGCGAGTATTCCTTGATCGCGCCGCACGCCACTACACTGTCGCGCGCATCCACGGCAACCACAAAGTTGTGCAGTGTCGCGCTTACCGATTCCGGCGTGCGGAACAACATCACCGACTCGGCAGCGTACCCGTTCACGAGCGAGACGATGCCGTCGATGTCGGCCGCACGCGCCGCGCGCAGCACTACCGCACCCGTTATCGCTCCCATGATGTCAGGCGTCACTGTGATATTCACTGCAGTACCCTCTCCAGTAATTCGATACCATCCTTGAGCTCGTCACGGGTCATGACTAGCGGCGGCAACAGACGCAGCGTGTAGTCGCCAGCGGATAGAATCAACAGCCCCGCCTCCATGGCGCGCGCAACGACACCGCCGACGGGCTCGACAACGTCCAGTCCCCACATATAGCCGAGGCCGCGCACTGCACGCACCCGCCCGGTGCGGCGCGCAAGCGCGTTAAGCTCCTCGCCAAGCCACTCGCCGTTGGACGCAACGTGCGCGAGTAGCGCCGGATCGGCCAACCGCTTCACCACGTGCAGCGCGACACTCGCCACGAACGGACCGCCGCCAAACGTTGTGCCGTGATCGCCAGGGCTCATCACCGACGCCAGCTCCTGAGTCATGAGGATGGCGCCCATGGGTAAACCACCGGCGATCGGCTTGGCCAACGTGACCATGTCCGGGATCACGCCGGTCTGCTCGTACGCGAACAACGTCCCCGTTCTTCCCAGACCGCACTGGATCTCGTCAAAGATGAGCGCGATGCGCCGCTCGTGGGTGATTGCGCGCAGCTCCCGTAGCAAACCGCGATCGATCACGCGCACTCCTCCCTCACCCTGCACCGGCTCCACGATCACCGCGGCAACCGTACGTGCTTCCAGTGCGGCATCCAGATCAGTTATGTCACGCTCTGATATCGACACGCCCGGCGCCAGCGGCATGAACGGCGTCTGATAGGCGACGCGATCCGTCGCCGCAAGCGTCGCGAACAGGCGGCCGTGAAACGCGCCACGCAGCGAAACTATCCCCGTCTTCTCGGGCGACTCGCGTGATACCGATCGTCCAAATTTGCGCGCGATCTTGAACGCGCCCTCGTTCGCCTCGGCACCCGAGTTACAGAAGAAGACGGATGACGCGAACGAGTGGTCCACCAGAAAGCGCGCAAGCTCCTCGCCAGGTCCTGTGCGAAACAGGTTGGATACGTGCACCATCCCCGTATCCATCGCGTCGTGCATCGCCTGCGCGATACCTGCATCGTTGTAGCCCAATGCGTTCACGGCGATGCCGCTCGTGAAATCCAGATACGCTCTGTCTTCTGCGTCGTACAGGTACACGCCTTCGCCACGCACCAGCTCCATGGGAGCGCGCTTGTACGTGCCCAGAATTGCCGAAGTCGGTGACTCCTGATTCCGCCCTTCCCGGCCCGCGGTGATGGTCATCGGCGTCATCGTCGTCGTTGTAATCGCTGTCATCGTTGTCATCTCACACCCACGGTCGCCAGACTGAGGTACGTCCCGCAGCCTGCGTCTTCCAGTCCTGTCATGTTGGCGATGCGCACGGTGCGCACGCCGCCAGCGAGTGCGGCATACGCCGCCTCGAGCTTGGCCGCCATCCCACCCATCGCAACACCGGACGCGATCAGTGCACGCGCATCGTCCACGTCCACCTCCGCGATCACAATACCTCCGGCATCGAGCACGCCTTCCACATCAGCGACGAGCAGCAGTTCATCCGCGCCCAGTGCAACGGCGAGTGCAGCGGCGGCGTCGTCACCGTTCACGTTGAGTGCGGCTCCTGGTGCATCTGCGTTGGAGCCAAGTGGCGAGACCACGGGCATGAAGCCCGCGAGCCACAGCGATTCGATGATCGACGTGTTGATCCGGGACGGCATCCCGACGTGCCCGAACTCCGCTATCCCGAGTGGCTGCGCCGCGATGAGCGATGCATCCTCACCTGATATCCCGACAGTCGGCACACCGGCTGCGCTGAAGCGCGCTACCAGACGCTTGTTCACCACACCGGAAAGCACCATGCGGATCACGTCCAGGTCAGCAGCGGTGGTGATGCGTCGTCCACCCGCGAACTTGGGCTCGCTACCCAGCACACGCTGGAGTGCGGTGATCTCGTCACCACCGCCGTGAACGATGCACAGCGCACCGCCGCTCGCGGTCCATGCATTGGCAATGAGTGCCGGCAGCGCCTCCGCCGATTGTGCACGGCCGCCCAGCTTCACCACACGTTTCATTGGCTCGCTGTTCTTCGCCGTGTTCTTCGCCGTGTTCTTCGCCGTGTCCTTCACTGCGGCAATCCCGCAATTTCAGGAAGGCCGAGCAGTACGTTGGCGTTTTGCACCGCCTGGCCGGCTGCGCCCTTCATCAGGTTGTCGATCGCGGCGACCACGATCATCGTTGGCTGCCGCATGTTGGCTGCCTGCACCGCACTCACACGCACAACGTTGCGATGTACAACGTCGCGCAGCGACGGCATGATGTCGCTCACCTCGACGAACGGCTCCTGGCCGTACATGTCGCGCCAGAGCGATAGCGGATGCGCCACCGGCTCGGTCATCGGCACCGTGATGGTCGCCACGATTCCGCGCGGCACCGGTAGCAGATGCGGCGTGAACAGGATGTCGTTGTCGCCGCCCAGCTGGCTGATCACCGCACGCATCTCGTTCAGATGCCGATGCTCGTTGCCCACGGAGTACGCGCGAAAGTCGCCGGACACCTCGGCGAACATGAGCTCCGGCTTGGGTGTGAAGCCAGCACCGGTGACGCCGCTCGCGGCGGAGATGTTGATAGTAGCGCCGGGGAGTACCAGCGACCGCTGCAGTAGCGGCGCCAGCGCCAGCAGAATCGCGGTGGGATAGCACCCCGGGTTGGCGACCACTTCCGCCCCGGGCAGCGTGGCGCGGGTGAGCTCGGTGAGACCGTACGGGACTGTCGCACTACTATACTGTGCGCCATGCTGGATACTGCTTCCAGCGGCGGACTTGCCGGGGCGCAGGTCATCCGACAGGTCGATTACCTTGGCGCCCGCCCTGTGCGCGGTCTCCACCCACGCGGCCGACGTCCCGTGCGGCAGCGCGGAGAATACCAGGTCTGCGTGGTCCAGCCGTGCGTCCTCGGACGCAACCAGCTTCACCCCTCGCCCGCCCACGCGGATGCACTCGCCGGCCCTGGCATTGGCGGTCGCAAAGGCCAGCCCCATTGACGGATGCCGCGCGATCAGCTCGCACAACTCCCGCCCAGCATAGCCCGATGCACCCAGCACGCCAACCGTAACTTTATTCACTACGAATGTATAAATAACCAAACGTTGCAGCGCAATGGATGATTGCCGCGGGCTCTCCCTGCGCTAGCCCTGGCCTGCTGCGGCCTATCCCGGTTCGCCCGCGAGTGTTTTCAGCCGGCGCACGGTTCGCTCGCGGCCCTGCACCGAGCGGCAGATGATGAGGATGGTGTCGTCGCCGCCCACCGTCCCGAGTATGTCGGGCCACCCCTCGCCATCCAGCGCGCTGGCGATCGGCTGAGCCCCACCAGCGATCGTCCGCAAGACCGCCATCTCGCTCACGCCATCGATGCGCAGAAAGAGCTGCGGCAGCAGTGTGTCCAGCGCGGCCCGCGCCTCCTCAATGCTCCCGTCCGTCACTGCGTACCGGGCGCCCTCCGACGTCGGCACTCGCGCTATCCGTAGCTCCCTCAGATCGCGCGACAGCGTCGCCTGCGTCACGTCCCAGCCGCGCCTCAGCAGCAGCTTGCGCAGATCCTCCTGGCTCACCACCGGGTGGTTGTCTATCGTCTCCAGAATAGCGGTCTGCCGCTCACGCTTGTTCGCCATGAGGGGACAAGATACAGCCCCGGATGATGCTTGGGATGCACGGTTGACAACCGTCTATTGCAATCGCCCACTCCTCCGGTTATTTATTCATTTCTATCGCATAACCATGCAGCCGGAGCGCGCCCGTGACCCAGAACCCCAAGAAGATCGCCCTCGCCTATTCGGGTGGTCTGGACACTTCCATCATCGTCCCATGGCTCAAGGAGCGCTATCCTGGGACCAAGGTGGTGTGCGTGGCGGCCGATATAGGTCAGGGTGATGAGCTGGCCGGGGTACAGGCCAAGGCGATTGCGTCCGGCGCGGACGAATGCTACGTGGAGGACCTGCGCGAGGAGTACGTGCGCGACTTCATCTTCCCCACCGTTCGCGCCGGCGCCATCTACGGCCGCAAGTATCTGCTCGGAACTTCCATGGGGCGGCCGCTCATTGCGCGTCGGCAGGTGGAGATCGCGCGCAAGGTGGGGGCCGACGCTCTGGCGCACGGTTGCACCGGCAAGGGGAACGATCAGGTCCGTTTCGAACTCACCTACGCCGCCTTCGCCCCCGATCTTCCGGTAATTGCGCCCTGGCGCGAGTGGAACATCCGGAGCCGGGAGGATGCCATAGCGTATGCCGCAGAGCACAACGTGCCCGTGGCGGCGACCAAGGAAAAGATCTACTCGCGCGACCGCAACATCTGGCACATCTCGCACGAGGGCGGCGTGCTGGAAGATCCGGCGCAGTCGCCACCGGCCGATCTCTTCATGATGTCGCAGTCGCCCGAGTCGGCGCCGGACACGCCTGAGGTGGTCACCATCTCGTTCGAGCAGGGAACGCCGGTCGCGGTCAATGGCCGAGTAATGGCGCCCGTGCAGCTACTGAACGTGCTGAATGAGATTGGCGGGCAACACGGCGTGGGTCGCATCGATCTGGTGGAGGACCGCCTCGTGGGCATGAAGTCCCGCGGCATCTATGAGACTCCGGGTGGTACGCTCCTGTACGCGGCGCACAGCGAGTTGGAGCAGCTCACGCTCGACCGGCGTACACTCGCGGCCAAGGACGTGATCGCCCCGCGCTACGCCGATCTTGTGTATGAGGGACGCTGGTGGACGGTGGAGCGGGAGGCTTACGACGCGTTCGTCAGCACCACTCAGGCCACGGTCACCGGTACGGTCACGCTCCGCCTGTACAAGGGGAACGTCACCATCGCTGGGCGCGAGAGCGAGTACGCGCTGTATGACGAGCGCTTCGTCACCTTCGGCGAGGATGATGTGTACGAGCAGAGCGACGCGGCGGGCTTCATTCGCCTCTTCGGTCTGTCTGCTCGCGTGCGTGCACTGCGCGAGCAGGAGCGCGCGCAGGAACGTGATCGGGCCGCTGAAGCTCGGGCAACGATGAAAAAGCAGCAGGCGGCCTGAGCAGTTCGTGACGATCCCCACCACCACCCACAAGCTGTGGGGCGGACGCTTCGCCGCGCCCACAGCGTCCGCACTGGACGCACTCAATCGATCGATAGCTACTGACTTTCGGTTGTGGCCGTTCGACGTCCAGCTGTCACAGGCATGGGCGTCGGCGCTGGCGCAGGCCGGCGTGCTCACCCGGGACGAGCGCGACGCCATTCGCTACGGCCTGGACGCGGTGGCGGAGAAGCTCGCCACCGGCGCCACGCCAGCCGAGTCGGACGAGGACGTGCACACGATGATCGACCGGATGCTGCACGTGGAGGTGGATGACGTCGCGTCCAAGCTGCACACTGGCAGGTCGCGCAACGATCAGGTTGCGACGGCCACGCGCATGTGGTCCATGCACGCGGCGGCCAAGCTCGACGCCGCAATCCGGCAGCTTCAGGAAGTGATGGTGGGGCACGCGGAGCGGCTGCGTGCGACTCTGATGCCGTCATACACACACATGCAGCGTGCGCAGCCCGTGTCGGCCGCGCACTGGATGCTGAGCCACTTCTGGCCACTGGAGCGCGATCGCGCACGCATCGCAAACGCGACCGCGGCGGCGGCGACGCTGCCACTTGGCTCCGGCGCAATTGCTGGGTGTGCCTTTGCGGTGCCCCGCGATGAGATCGCCGAGGAGCTTGGCTTCGCCACGGTGTCGCAGAACTCCATCGACGCTACAGGGGATCGCGACTTCGTCGCCGATCTGCTGTATGCGACAACCATGCTTGGCGTGCACCTGTCGAGGCTGAGCGAGGATCTCATCCTTTACGGCACCAGCGAGTTCGGCTTCGTCAGCTTTGGCGACACGTTCAGCACCGGGTCGAGCATGATGCCGCAGAAGCGGAACCCCGACGCGCTAGAGATCGCGCGCGGTTCCGCGGGACGCATGTTGGGCGATCTAACCTCTGTACTGGCGGCGATCAAGGGTCTGCCGAGCGGCTACAACAAGGATCTGCAGGATGACAAGCGGCCGCTTTTCGACGCTGTGGACACGATGCTGCTCGTTCTTCCGGCTGTGGCGGGAACGTTGGGCGAGCTCCGGTTCAACGCCGCACGTATGCGCGCAGCGCTGTCATCCAGCATGATGGCAACGGACCTTGCCGACTATCTGGTGGAGAAAGGGATCCCGTTCCGTGACGCGCACGGGGTAGTGGGATCGCTGGTGCGTGAGAGCGAGACAAGCGGGGTCGAGCTCGGCATGTTGCCATTCGAGCGCTTTGCGGCCGCGCACCCTGCCTTCGAGCGCGATGTCTCCGTGTGGCTCTCGCCAGATACGTCCACTGCGCGGCGGAACGTGCAGGGTGGCACGGGTCCCACGGCCGTGGATGAGCAGATCCGAAGCGCACGTGCAGCCGTCGGTGCGGCCGACAGGAAGCTGACACTCGTCCCCTGAACGGGCAGAGTAGCGCAGAGCAGCACGTGTAATGGTGCGGATTGGTGGCACGGATTAAGCGACATCCTGCTACTTCACGCCTTTGCACGAGCTACCACGATGTCGGATTCTGGACAATCGAAGCCCGCTGGACCTGATCTATCCGCCGGTGTTCCGGCCTCCGCCGTTGCCGAAGGCTCCATAACACTTGGCCACGTTGCCGACGAGCCGGTGATAGTGGTACGCAGCAACGGCAAGTTGCGCGCGATTGGCGCGACGTGCACACATTATGGCGGCCCACTGGCGGACGGTATCGTCGTTGGCGATACCGTCCGCTGTCCATGGCATCACGCCTGCTTTAGTCTCAGGACTGGAGAAGCTCTACAGGCGCCAGCGCTCGATCCCGTCGCGTGTTTTCGCGTTGAAGAGCGAGATGGAAAGGTGTTCGTGCGCGAGCGCGTTACACCGCCTTCGGAGTTCGCGCGCGACATTGGCGATGCACCATCGGACATACCGTCCAAGGTGGTGATCGTGGGCGCTGGCGCGGCTGGGGTAGCTGCCGCGGAGATGCTGCGGCGCTGCGGGTACAAGGGCTCGCTCACGCTCATCGATCAGCGTGATACCGCACCGGTGGACAGGCCCAATCTGTCCAAGGACTACCTGGCTGGAACCGCGCAGGAAGAGTGGGTCAGCCTGCGCCCTCAGGAATTCTTCACCGACAACAATATCGACCTGGTACGCGCACGCGTTACGGCGGTCGATCCCGGATCACGCACTGTAAAGATCGAAAAAACCCAGGGGAGCGGCGACGCCGGGTCGGGCAACGTATCCTTTGACCGGCTACTCATCGCGACCGGCGCGACACCAAATCAGCTTGAGGTGCCCGGCGCTGATCTTCCCACAGTGCATTATCTACGCACCCTGGCCGACAGCAAGGCCATCATCGCGGCTGCCACTACGGGGAAGAACGCGGTGATAATCGGGTCCAGCTTCATTGGGTTGGAAGTGGCGGCATCGCTGCGTGCGCGCAACGTCGGCGTCCACGTCGTTGCTCCAGAGTCAGTTCCGCTAGCCCGCGTTCTGGGCGCCGAGATGGGCAACATGGTGCAGAAGCTCCACGAACAGAAGGGTGTGGTGTTTCATCTGGGCACTGAAGCCACGGAGATCAGAACAGGATCGGTGTCGGTGAAAGATGGATCGACATTGCCGGCTGACTTCGTAGTAGTCGGAGTTGGCGTTCACCCGGACGTAGAGTTGGCAAAGAGTGCAGGGCTGACCGTGGAGAACGGCGTCATCGTGAACGCGCAACTCGAAACGAGCGCTGCTGGCATCTACGCGGCAGGCGACATTGCATCGTGGCCTGATCCGCGCGCAGGCCGCATCAGGGTGGAACACTGGGTCGTAGCCGAGCGGCAGGGACAGACCGCAGCCCGGAACATGCTCGGCGCGGGAGAGGCATTCACGTTGGCGCCATTCTTCTGGAGCCACCACTATGATATGCGAATCAACTACGTGGGACATGCGCAACGCGACGACGGGCACACCGTCTCGGGTGATCCCATGGCGCACGACTGCACCGTTGTCTTCAGCGACAGCAGCGGTAAAGTACACGCGGAAGCAGACGTGGGACGGGACAAGGCGAGTTTGCGGGCGCAGGTCCGCATGGACGAATAGATTACCGCGTGATGATTACGACGACTACGGTGCATACGAGCAAGATGATATCGTGATCTGGTACATCGCGTTCGGCAGCGCCATCGGCGGCGCCAGCAGGTATGCCCTGGGGTTGGCGCTGCAGCAACGCGTCAGTCCCGGCTTCCCAATGAGTACGCTGATCATCAACGTGACAGGAAGCCTCATTCTGGGCTTCCTGCTGCGCGCTGCGTTCGCTTCGCCAGTTTTCACTCCCGAAATTCGCGTGATGCTGACGACGGGTTTCTGCGGCGGCTATACAACTTTTTCGACATTCAGTTACGATTCTGCACTGCTGCTCGAGAGAGGAGACTACGAACGCGCGGCGCTGTACGTTACGTTGAGTGTCGTGCTCTCGATCGCCGCCACGTTCGTTGGATTCGCCGTTGCGCAGTCTGTACTCGGCGCTCGAAGTCAGACTTAGTATCATCTCAGCGTCATGGCCAGCACACCGTTCTCGCTACGTCCAGATCTTCCTGACCTCAATCAGACAAGCTTCGTGTTCACCGGAGCGCATCTGGTGTCTGATATAGCAGGGCTCAAGAACTCGCTGCGTCCCTCGAAGTTGGACGGACTGCTGGCGCAGGCCCGGGACGCGGGGTGGTCTGCAAACTTGTTGGACCCAAATCCGCGCAAGCTGATCCTCACCTTTGACGATGGCCGCAGATTCACCGACGATTTTGCCGCGGTGCTCGACGCACATAACGCTACCGCGATCTTTTTCATTTGCACCGCACGTAAACTCGCGTGCTATCCCGATGACCCCGAGTACGAACCGCACTACTGGGAGTTGAGCGAGGACAATCGCCGCTATTTATTGGAGCGGCACATAGTGGGTGGCCATACACACGCACACGTGAACCTCGGCGCCCTCCCCGCGGCTGAGCAGGCATCCGTGCTCGCCCAGAGTGCGGCGCGCTTCGAGGAGTGGTTCGGCTTCACACCGCGCTGCTTCTCGTATCCATGGGGGTGTTACCGAGGGGAGACTTTGCGCGTGCTACGTGACCAAAAGGTGCGCTACGCTTTCCTTGCGCGCGCGGGTGGACTACCCACGCACGACTATCTCATTCCGCGCGTCTTTCTCGACAACGGAGAGTGGACCGACGGTGAGCTGAGCTTTCTGCATCGGAAGCGTCGCGAGGCCGTAAGCAATGGCAAGCTGCTGCTTCGCCAGATGCACGCCGGGCTGCATCTGGCGAAGCACTAGTCCGCGGCGCACCCGGTGATACGCGCAGCCGAAGCTACCATTGCCGGGATAGGACTTGTCGTGTTGTCGCCGTTACTGCTCGGCATCGCAGCGGCGGTACGGCTCACTACCGGCTCACCGGTGGTGTTCCGCCAGGTACGCTCAGGGTTGCGTGGAGCATCGTTCACGATGCGCAAGTTCCGCACGATGAGCGATGCACGCGACGCCGCGGGGGTGCTGCTCCCGGACGCACAGCGGCTCACCCGTCTTGGCCGTCTACTCCGCAGCACAAGCCTCGATGAGTTACCGGAGCTGTTCAACGTACTGGCGGGTGACATGAGCCTCGTGGGTCCGCGTCCCCTCCTACCAGAGTATCTCCCGCTCTACTCCCCCGAGCAGGCGCGGCGGCACCACGTGAAGCCCGGGATTACCGGATGGGCGCAGGTGAATGGACGCAACGCCATCTCCTGGGAGGAGAAGTTCCGGCTGGACGTGTGGTACGTCGAGCACCAGTCGCTCGCGCTCGATCTTAAGATTCTCTTCATGACAGTGGCCAAGATCTTTTTACGCGAAGGAATCAGCCAGGAAGGACAGGCCACCGCGGACAGGTTTCGTGGGACAAATGGCACACGCGCGTAGATCCTTTGTCATCTGGGGTGGCGGTGGCCACGGCAAGGTCGTCGCCGATCTGGTGCGCGCTCTGGGACAGGATGTGTTCGGATATGTAGATCGTGAGTCGTCCAGGCTGGGACAGATCGCAGAGCCCGGTGGAGGGCGCGTGCTGCTCACGGAAGAATCGCTGTTGGCAGCGATAAATGAACCCGGCCGCCATCCAACAGAGTTCGATGCTGTGGCGATCGCCGTCGGCAATAATGCCCAGCGTCAGGTGTGCGCACGGCAGATCGTCGGGTACGATCTGCCGCCGCTGGTGCACCCGACGGCGGTGTGCAGCCCGTCGGCCACATTTGGTCGTGGAACTGTGGTCTTCCCTCTCGCGGTGGTGAATGCTGGCGCGTCCGTTGGGGAGGCGGTGATCGTAAACTCCGGCGCGATCATAGAGCACGATTGCGTTTTGGAGGATGCGGTCCACGTCTCCCCGGGCGCCACCATGGGCGGTGGCGTGCGCGTGGCCGAGAGGAGCTGGATCGGTGCAGGTGCAACGATCGTACAGGGAATTAGCATTGGAAGAGACGTTATCGTTGGCGCGGGCGCCGTGATCATTCGGGACGTACCGGACGGCGTCACCATAGTTGGCAATCCCGGGAGGGTGCTGGGCGATGAAATTGGAAGACGCAACCAAAGGTCCTGACCTGACCTCCGCGCACACACAGAAGCACACACCGACCACCAATCACGATCGCATCTATCTATCGTCGCCGCACATGGGAGGCGCGGAGGCGGGTCTGATAGCGGAAGCGTTCGCCAGCAACTGGATCGCGCCCTTAGGTCCGCACGTGGATGCGTTCGAGCACGAGTTTGCGCGCGTGGTGGGGGCGCCAAACGCAGTCGCGCTTTCGTCCGGAACGGCGGCTCTGCACCTTGCCCTCATACTGGTAGGCGTGGAGCGCGGCGATGAGGTCTTTGTCAGCAGCCTCACCTTTTCGGCCAGCGTAAATCCCATCGTCTATCTCGGCGCCACGCCGGTCTTCATTGACAGCGAGCGTAGCTCATGGAACATGGACCCGGTGCTCTTGGAACAGGCGCTAGCTTCACGAGCGCGTACCGGACGGCTGCCCAAGGCGGTGGTGGTGGTTCATCTGTACGGCCAGAGCGCGGATATGGACCCCATCGTTGCCGCGTGCCAGCGGTACGGTGTCGCTCTGGTGGAGGATGCGGCCGAGGCACTTGGTGCGAGCTACAAGGGGCGCGCACCCGGGACGTTCGGGGCTGTAGGGATTTATTCCTTCAACGGCAACAAGATCATCACCACCTCTGGCGGCGGTATGCTCGTCTCGAGCGACGAGGCGCTGGTGGCGCGCGCGCGCAAGCTGGCGACCCAGGCGCGCGATGCCGCGCCGCACTACCAGCACTCCGAGATTGGCTACAACTACAGGCTGAGCAACCTGCTCGCGGCCGTGGGGCGCGGCCAGCTGCAGGTTTTGGAAGACCGAGTCCAGGCGCGTAGAGCGAACTTCGCCTTCTACCAGGAAACGCTGGGCGCGTTGGCCGGGGTCGAGTTCATGCCAGAAGCTCCGTGGGGGCGGCATACTCGCTGGATCACCGCTGCGACAATCGATCCGGAAGCCTTCGGCGCGGACCGCGAGCAGATCCGCCTCGCTCTCGAGCGTGAGAACATCGAGGCACGCCCGGTCTGGAAGCCGATGCACATGCAGCCCGTATTTGCGGGCTGTGAGAGCATTGGCGGGGGGGTGGCGGAGTCGCTTTTTGAACGCGGCGTATGCCTGCCGTCCGGCTCCAACCTCGAGGTCGCCGACCTTGAGCGTGTAGTGCAGGTGATCCGGGGCATTTCCACGGCCAAAGGGGCCTTGGCCTAGCGGCACGTGTAACAGGCTGGCACAGTCGTGCAACTGCGCGACATGCCTGTTGCGTGCGGACAACAGATCGCCCAGTCGGAGGCACCAGGAGATCCGCTACACGAGTTCCGCTGCACGACCCGGATGAACTCGCATTTAGCAGTAAGAAAGCAGGAAAAACGGGCGTATTAATTCGTAAACAGATGCCTGAAATACATCCGATTATGCGTTGTGCCCGTATTGTGCATAGCATAGCAAGCGTGAATGCAGTTGGCCGCAGGTCGCCAATCACATTCGCATACGAGTTGCTATGCTCTTTTGCACCGCCGGGAGCGATTATGAGGCCCGCTGCGAAACGGACATCTCTGTTGAGAAAAAACAGGTGGCGTGTTCGTTAAATCGTAAGGCTAATTAGCGATGCGACGGCCGCCCTGCTGAATCAATCGGGGATTTCGGCTCACTTGATCTTTTTTCGCTCTACTTAACGCCTTACCGATAAGGGCACCCCGGCCGCGAGGCCGGCTCGCAAAACTAGGGATCTCTCAGAGACAGCCCGGTTATCGAAGAAGGGTACTACCGGGATGCGCCGGTCACGCCTTCTCTGTCCAAGAGGATTAAATGGAACGTGTAGCACCACGACCGTCTGGGCGATCGTCGTCTCCCCCGGAGACGACGGTGCCGAGACGGCTTCGACCACCGTCGCCTGAGCTGCCTGATTTCGCGCTCAGGCACCGACGGATAATCCTGGTCGGATTACACGTGGTGCTCATACCGCTCATCTACGCTACTGCCTTTGCACTGCGCTTTGATGGACGAGTACCGCCCCATTATGTCAACGCCTTCTGGGCGACGCTACCGCTGATCTTCGTTCTGCGCCTGGGCGTCTTTGCCACAATGAAGCAGTACAATGGCTGGTGGAGGCACGTCGGTCTGTACGATCTGGCGGAACTGTTCAAGGCAGTGACGATCAGCTCCGTCCTGTTTCTGCTCGCGGTCATCGTCCTGCGCACCGTCGCGGGCATTCCGAGCACCCAGGTTCCGCGATCGGTGCTGCTGCTCGACTGGGGCACGGCCATCCTCTGCTTCGGCGGAATTCGTTTCGGAGTGCGCTGGATGCGCGAACGAGAGATCACCGGGTCGTGGCGGCGCGGCGGCAAGCGAACGCTGATCATCGGCGCCGACAACACTGCGGATCGCCTGCTGCGGCAGGTTCGGCTCGATCGTGAGAGTGGCATATATCCAGTCGGGCTGGTGGACGACAGCGTGAGCAAGATTGGTCTCCAGATCCACGGTGTCCCGGTGCTCGGCAGGCTCGCCGACCTGAAGCGCCTTGTCGTTCAGCACCGCATCGAGCTGGTCGTGGTCGCCGTCACTGCCGCAACACGCCAGGAGATGACGCAGATAGTGCAGTACTGCGCCGGACTGGGGGTCGAGTTCAAGATCGTTCCGTCGCTGCGCGAGCTACTGGATGGAACGGCACGTCTCACTCAGCTGCGTACTGTTCGAATCGAGGATCTGCTCGGCCGCGCCCCTGTTATCCTCGACCTCGCACGAGTGAAGGCCGATCTGGAAGACAGCGTGGTCGCCATCACCGGCGGTGCCGGTTCGATTGGATCGGAAATAGCGCGTCAGGTTGCCCGCTTCAGACCACGACAGTTGCTCCTGCTGGAGCAGGCTGAGAGCCCGCTCTATTTCGTTCACCTCGAGCTGAAGGAGAAGTTCCCTGATCTGGATGTGGTGCCGCTCATCGCTGACATCACCAACCAGCCACAGCTGGAACGCATCTTTGCCCGGTACCGTCCCGATTACGTGCTGCACGCGGCCGCGTACAAGCATGTGCCGCTGATGGAGGCAAATGCTCTGATCGCGGTGCACAACAACGTCATTGGCACCCTCTCGGTTGCGGATTGTGCGGGACGTCACGGCGTCAAGAAGGTCGTGATGATCTCCACCGACAAGGCGGTAAACCCTTCCAGCGTGATGGGCGCCACCAAGCGCGCATCCGAGCGACTGGTGCTGGAGTGGCCGGAGCTACGTCGCTCCAACACTGATTTTCGCGTGGTACGCTTCGGCAATGTTCTGGGCTCCAACGGCAGCGTCGTACCACTATTCAAGCGCCAGATCGCGGATGGTGGCCCCGTCACCGTCACGCATCCCGATACAACCCGCTACCTCATGACCATCCCCGAAGCCGTGCAGCTCGTGTTGCAGGCAGCGGCGCTCCCGGAAGCGGCGGGGCGCATCTCCATGCTGGAGATGGGCGAGCCCATACGCATTCTGGACATGGCTGAGCATCTGATCCGGCTGTCCGGCCTGGAGCCGTACACGGAGATGCCGATTGTATTTACCGGTTTACGCCCCGGAGAAAAGCTGCACGAGGAGTTGATGTCGCAGCTATTCACAACAATGCCAACCGCGATTGAAAAGATCCACATCATGCACCGCAACGACATTGATGGAGCGTCGATCCGGATCGGGCTCTCGCGCCTGCAGGCGGCGGTACAAACCGGAGACGTGAACGAACTCCTGAGCGCGCTGCACACACTCGTCCCGGAGTGGACAACACCCGTGGGCGACGAAGCGCTGCACGAGTCACAAGTTACGCCGCTGCACGAAGTGACACACGAGCGCGACGTGAGCGATCGTTTCGCTCCGGGCAGACGCCGGGCAGTCGCCGATGTTCCTGTTGTCGCACACTATCGACCGATCGATCCGACGGTCGAGCAGCAGCAGCCGCCAGCGTTATGACAGCACCTGTATCAGTCTCTGCACGCGTGTACCACTCAATCTTTCACTTGAGCCCTGCACCAATGAGAACCACCCTGCGCACGATTTTATCCTGGTTCCTACTCGTGACCTGCAGTGCTGGTGTGACCTCAGCTTTTGCGCAGAAGCCCCTTGTTTACGCCACTCCAGAGGTGGAGCAGACGCTCAACCCGGGCGACAAGATTCAGATCACAGTGTTCCGCATGCCGGAGCTGAGCGGTGAGTTCGTCATTGCTACCGACGGAACCATCAATCAGCCGCTGTATCACGCCGTCACCGTCACCGGCATTCCGCTCGCCGAAGCCAAGGATCGGATACGCGCGGTACTGCTCCGCTTGCAGAGCAATCCTGAGTTCGTGATCCAGCCTCTCTTCCGCGTCGCTGTCGGTGGCGAGGTGCGCCAGCCTAACCTGTTCAACCTGTCTCCGGAAACGACGATCGCGCAGGCGGTTGCGGTGGCTGGCGGGGTTACCGAACAGGGAAGATTGGATCAGGTGAAGCTGCTTCGCGGTGGTGGTGAGAGCACGCTGGACCTCACTCAGCCCGGATCGGTACTATCACAGATGCACGTGCACTCCGGCGACCAGATCATCGTGACGCGCCGCACATCCACCTTCCGGGACGTCATCATCCCACTCGGCAGCGTTGTCGCCGGACTGGCCGGTGTGATCAGTCTCTTGCTTCACCACTGAAAGCTGATCAATGCCTGACAAACATATTCGTCCCATTCAAACTTCGGCCACGCGTGTGGGGCCGGTGAAAGCTGTGCCCGCGCCCTACCGAACGCCTGACCAACAGAGTTCCCGTGTTGATGGGGCCTCGCTCCAGCGCATGTTCGAAGTGCTGCGCCATCACGCGGGAATAATCGCGGCACTGACGCTGCTCACCGCCGGCATCACGGCGTATCTCCTGAGCAGGGAGGTGCCTAAGTATCGTGCAAATGCTGTAGTGCAGCTGGTGGCAGCACGCGATCTGCTGCCCAAGGATGCAGACACTCGCGCTTCGGATCGAGCAGCGGATCCACGCGTGGATCCGGTTCTGTCGCAGCTCATGGTGCTACAGGGACGCGGCGTGCTCGGCGAAGTTGTCGATACCGCAGGCCTGCGACTCACGCTGCGATCGGGTAAGCTGTCCAGCAGCGATCTGACAAACGTACAGGTTGCGCTCCCGCCACTCGCAACCGACGTGGTGCGGCTTGCCTTCGGTTCGGAAGTAACCGCGCGCACAGGTCAACAGGAGGCACAGGCATCGTATGGCGCACCGGTCGCATTGGGCGGCGTGCAGTTCACTGTGCCAACGCGTCCCGCCGACGTCAAACAGGCCACGCTCGTGGTAGTCCCGCGTGAAGACGCCATCGACTCGGTGGCAAAGGCGCTACGCGCCACGCCCAAAGAAGGGACCAACGGTGTCGAAGTGGAGTTCACCTCCGGTGACTCCGCCTCCGCGGTACGTGTGGTGAACGCTGTGGTCAACACCTTCCAACAGGTGGACGCACGCACGAGCCGGCAAGCAGCCAAGATCCGGCGCGCCTTCCTCGAAGAACAGCTGCGCGCAACCGATTCGCTTCTGGCCAGCGCGCAGGGGAGACTCACCCAGTTCCAGAGCAAGGCACAGGTGTACAGCTCGCACGACCAAATCGTCGCACAGCAGAACAACATGCTTCAGCTCGACACGCGTCGCGGCGAGCTGGAAGCTGATCGGCATACGTACCAGACGCTGCTCAACGGACTCAATCGTCCAGGCCGCAGCGAGCTACCGGGGCTTGCTTCAGGATCGGATGGCTCCGCCAATCCCGCCATCGCACAGTTGTACACGCAGCTGGTTCAGTATCAGACGTTGCGCGACTCGCTCACGGCTGGTGAGTGGGGGCGCGCTCCAACCAACCCGGACGTAATACGCGCCGATCAGCTCATCGGGAGCACACGCGCGCGTTTGGGCGACGCCATGCACAGTCAGATCACAGCTCTGAGTGCACGCATCAGCGGCCTCGACGAGATGCGCGGCCGGACGGGCGCGCAGATCCAGGCGCTTCCAAGCGCCGGCGCGGAAGAAGCTCGACTCGGCGACCAGCTCAGCACATTGAAGACAACTGGGGACGAGCTTCGCTCAGAGTATCAGAAGGCGAGAATCGCCGAGGCGGTTCAGCCCGGACAGGTGAACATCGTCAGCCTCGCGTCACGTGCGCAGTTGGTCGGAACACATCGCAGTGTGCGACTTCTGTTCGGCGTACTGCTCGGACTCCTGCTCGGCGTCGGTGGCGCATTCCTACTGGACCCGCTCAACACTTCCATCCGTCGTCGCGAGGAAATCGAGCCACTGCTCCAGATTCCCGGGCTGGCCGTGATTCCGCAGGTGGGACCGTCATCAGCCAACGTGTACCGCATCCCTGGCTTTGGGTCCGTCAACTTCCGTCGGCTCAGTGGACGCTTCCCGGCGTTCGGAGAGAATGGTGACTCTTCCGGCAACGGCTCGAGCAACGGGAACGGGAACGGGAACGGAGTCGCGGAGGAGAACGCGTTCTTCCAGGTGGACCAGCATCCGTCCTACTCACCCGCTGCGGAAGCGTACCGCAGTCTGCGCACCAATCTGATCTTCTCGCAGGTGATGGACGTGATGAAGACGCTCGTCATCACCAGTCCCGTCGGCTCGGACGGCAAGACGACGACCTCGATCAATCTTGCAACAGCATTCGCTCAACAGGGAATGAGAGTTCTGTTGATGGACTGCGATCTGCGTCGCTCGCGTTTGGCCAAGGCGTTCGGCATTCCGTCCGAGCCCGGACTTACAGATGTGCTGCTCAACCTCACCGTTCCCGCCCTCGCAATTCACCCCGGAGTCTCGGGCGGGCTGGATGTACTTCCATGCGGTACGCCACGACACGATCCGTCCGAGCTGCTCGGGAGCCAGCAGATGAAGAACCTCGTGGAGCAGCTGTCGGATCAGTACGATCTCGTCATCATGGACACGCCTCCAGTGCTCGCAGCGTCTGATGCGGCAGTACTGGCCGCGAAGGCAGATGGTGTTCTACTGGTCCTGCGCGCCGGAGAGACGGACCGCAGTGCCGCGCAGTACGCACTACAGCAGCTCGCAAGCGTGCACGCGAATGTCATCGGCGCTGTTCTCAACGATCCGGACGTGAAGTACGCCCGCTACGGCGGCTACTACGATCAGTCGTACGCCACGGCAAAGTAGGTCGAGTCTGCTGATGTTGTCCGTTTCTCAAGCTCCTTATACAGTGTCGAACAGCAGTCGGGTGGAAATCTCTAACGTGCGCGGATATGTGCACAGTTACGCGGAGGCTGTCACTTGCCTCTGAGGATTTTGGCTCGGGTGAGACAAGCCGGTGCTGCATCGCTCGCGCGCGATGCGATCCGGTCACCCACCGTGCAGACGTTCCTCATCAACGCTCTGGTGTTGGGCCTCGGCCTAATCAGCTCGGTCCAGCTCGCTCGTTGGCTTGGTCCGGGTGGACGCGGCGAGCTGGCCGCGGCTGCACTGTGGCCCATGTTGTTGATGTATCTCGCCAGCATGGGGATGATCCAATCGGTGCTGTACTTCTCAGCACTCCCCGGCGCCGAGCCTGGAAAAGTGCTGGGTACCGCGCTCGCGTGTGCCGGCGTTCAGAGCGTTCTGGCCATGGGAATTGGCTACGTCGTTCTGCCATTGCTGCTCGCCAAACAGGTACCCGCTGTAGTCGCGGTCAGCCGGATCTTTCTCTGGGTGATCCCGGTCAGTTTGATCAGCCAGTATTGTCTGAGCGTCCTTCAGGCCCAGCTCCGCTTTTCGGCTTACAACGCAATCCGGCTCGTCATTCCGGTTGGGTATGTAGTTTCGGTGATCGCGCTGGAACGCGCCCGTGCACTCACACCAAGTGCCGCGGTCCTCGCCATGCTATGGCTCAACGTTGCCGTTCTCGTCGCCACGGTAGCTACGCTCTGGTGGTCGCACACCGTTGCTCACGTCGCGCCCGATCGCACACTGGCCGTGCCCATGCTCAAGTATGGCGGGAAGGTCAATGCTGGAAGTCTACCGCAAACGGCAAATCTACGACTGGACCAGGCACTTCTCGCAGCATGGTTTCCGCCAGTACAGCTCGGACTGTACGTTGCAGCGGTCAGCGCCGTAAGTGTGGCCGAGGTCCTTTCCACCGCAGTCAGAACGGTGATCACGCCACGAATCGCGCAGCAGGAACCGACCGCCGGTGCACGCGCACTTCAGGATGCGTTTCGTAAGTACTGGGTGGTGAGCCTTGCGGGCACCGTCCTGCTCGGTGTCGTCCTGCCGTTCGCAATTCCACTGGTGTACGGACCGAGCTTCAGCGGGGCGATTCCGCCCGCCATGGTGCTACTCGGCGCCAGCATCTGCTTTGGAGCGACGCAGGTCCTCTCCGGCGGCGCTCAAGCGTTGGGCAATCCGTGGCTCGCCAGCAAGGCGGACATCATTGGAGCGGTCGTGACGGTGATCTCGCTCCCGTTTCTCCTCCCCAAGTTCGGAATAATGGGAGCGGCAGTAGCGACGCTGGCCGCCTACGCAACTCAGCTCATCGTCGTGCTGTACGGGCTGTCGCGCACGCACTCGATCTGGCCCAGGTCGCTCGTTTCCTTCGGGACGCCGCAATGGCGGACTGCTTCCGAGGAGCGCTGAGCCATGTCGATCGAGCCGACCGCTGCAAGTGCGACTACCCCAAGAGCTACTGTCGCCCTCAGCACCAGGAATCGGAAAGACGACCTGCGTCGCGCCATTCAGTCCGCGCTGGAACAGACGGTACCGCTAGAGATACTGGTCTGCGACGACGCGTCGACCGACGGCACAGCGGAAATGATTCGCGCAGAGTTCCCGACCGTCGTGCTGCACGTGTCCGACCAGGCGCATGATGTCACTGTTCAGCGAAATCGTGCCGCCGAGTTAGCTTCGACCGACATCATCGTCTCCATTGATGATGATGCGATGTTCACATCGCCAGATACTGTCGAGCAAGTCCTCCGCGACTTCGGTGATCCACGCGTCGGCGCGGTGGCGATGCCGTTCGTCAACGTCAGAGTCGACTCGTGCATCCGGCAGAAGGCGCCCGACAGCACGGGGATATACATCGCGTCCAGCTTCATCGGGACCGCGTATGCCATCAGGCGCGATGTCTTCCTGGATCTGGGTGGCTACCGCACATTCCTCATCCATCAGTATGAGGAAGAAGACTTCTGCATCCGAATGCTGGACGCGGGATACATGATTCGGCTGGGTAGCACGGAGCCAATCCATCACTTTCATTCGCCCGTCCGCAACCGACGTGGAATGGACATATGGGGCGCGCGCAACACGGTGCTATTCACATGGCACAACGTTCCGATGCCTTACTTCGTTCCACATCTACTCGGCACAACGGTCAATGCACTGGCCGCGGGAGTGCGAGCCGGAAGCACGCTCCGCAAAGTGCGCGGAGTGATGTCTGGTTACGCTGATTGCGTCCGTCAGATGCGGGAGCGCCAGCCCGTACGTCCAGCCACGTACCGTCTGTATCGCCGCCTCCGACGCCTCGGTACGCTCCCGATCTCCGTTCTGGAGTCGTACCAATGACTCTTGCGACTCTGTCTTCTACAGTAGCATCCGCTGATGCTGCGGCGACAACGCCGCACACCGAGCCGAAATTGTCGCGCGTTCTGTGGAAGCCGCGCGTGCTCATCGTGCAGCGGATCCTTCCACATTATCGCGTTCCACTGTTCCAGGAGCTTTCGCGTTCCCATTCGATGACTGTCGATGTAGCGTACGGTCGTCAGAGAGATGGAGCCGCGCTCGAGAGTGTGGATCACGCGGAAGGGATCCGCACTATCCCGCTGCGCAACTCGTACCTCACCGTGGCCGGCGCTGAACGTGCGGTGTATCAGCGTGGGTTGTCAGACGTGATCCTGTCGCAGTCGTATGATGTTGTCATCGCCGAGTTCAATCCGCGTATTGTGTCCAACCTGTTCGCCTATCGATCAGCACGCCGTGCAGACACCAGCTTCATCTGGTGGGGCCACGGCATGGGTCCGGCCGCCGGTCGCGTCACCGCGCGTGCTCGGCTCGCGCTCGCACGGGCGGCGGACGCAGTCATTTTTTACGACGACGTGCAAGCCGCAAGGTTCGTCGCGCTGGGACTTCCGAGCGATCATGCCTTCGTGGCCCCAAACTCGATAGACACTGCCGCAATTTCGGCACTCGCCCAGCCGCCGGAATCCGGTCTTCGGGATCGCATACTATATGTGGGACGGCTGGTCCCGGAGAAGAAGGTCGATCTGCTGATCCGTGCATTCGCGCTCGCGAGGACCAGCTTCACCCACCCACAGAAGCTGACGATTGTCGGCGATGGACCCGAGCGCCCGGCGCTCAAGGTGCTTGCCGATAGTCTGGGAGTGACGGCCGACGTCGAATTCACCGGCCCCATCTACGATCAGGACCGGCTGGCGCCGCTATTCAACGCCAGCCGGATGTCGGTCTCGCCCGGCGCTGTCGGGCTGGCCGCAGTGCACAGTCTCGCTTATGGGGTCCCATTGATACTGGCGGATGGTGAGCCACATGGCCCCGAAGCGTCCGCTCTCAAAAGCGGACACAACGCCCTTTTCTTCACTGCTGGCCAGGCCGACAGCCTCGCCGCAGCACTGGTCGCGGTGCAGAGGGACAAGCAACGGTGGCTTTCGATGGCACACGCAGCCAGGGAAACTGCTGATCGCGGATTTGGTCTGGATCGAATGACCGGCGCGTTCGAACGCGCTGTTGAGCACGTGACACGGCGTGCGCGACGTCGAAGTCTGGCCGATGGGTGAAGCTTTGAGTACGCACCATCGGCAGCGCGGCACGACAGACCCGCGCTGGGTAGTTGTGCACAAGGGCGCCAGGGATGCGTACCAAGTCTCGCTGGCGCTGGCGCAGGCCAACAGACTCGATACTCTGGTTACCGACTGGTACTCACCAATGGACCGCGGGTGGTTCGGGCCTATAGCCGGCCTTGCACCGGCTGGAGTGGATGCCGCACTCCGCAGGAGATACCGGGCCGGCCTCCCTTCAGCGCGGGTGAGTCTCTATCCGCGCGATCTGGTGCTCGGTCGCTTCGAGGACGCGCGCGATCGGAAGGGAGATTCTGCCCTAGGCAAGCGCGCGGGAGCATTGGCTCGGTCACATGACGCTGGCATTCTCGCCTACAGCTGCTACGCGCACGCTGCGTTCTCCGCGTACGGAGCCGGCTCGCGACCCAAGGTTATCTTCCAGGTTCACCCCCATCCAGCTTCGCTCCGGCGCCTCTTTGTCGAGGAGCTTGAGTTATCGCCCGATTGTTCGGCATCGCTTTCCCAGGAGCCGGAGATGAGTCTGGCTGAGGCTGTATTCCAGCAACGGTGCGACGAGGCAGGGATGGCAGACGTGTGCGTGGTAGCTTCTGGTTACACGCGCGACACGTTGATCGAAAACGGTGTCGAGCCCCATCGAATCCACGTCGTTCCCTATGGAATCGATCTGGACCATGCCCAAGCCGCTGACCGGCCACCCTCCGGACCTTTCCGCGTTCTGTTCGTCGGTCAGTTCACCCAGCGCAAGGGAATCAAATATCTGCTCGAGGCCTGGAAACGCCTCGCCCTGCCCCACGCCGAACTCGTGCTGGCGGGTCGCGGTGGCTCCGACGCGCAGCTGTTGGCGAAATATGAGGGGAGCTATCGCTTTACCGGAGCCGTATCGCGCGATGAGTTGACGACGCTGTACCAGACCAGCGATGTGCTATGCATGCCGTCGCTGGCGGAAGGCTTTGGACTGGTGTACCTGGAGGCTTTGGCGCACGGCACACCAATAATCGCCACACCCAATACTGGCGCAGCTGACATCATTACCGACGGGGAGCAAGGATTCATAGTCGGAATTCGGGACGTCGATGCACTAATGGAACGGCTCGCGTGGTGCTACGACAACCGTGCGGAGTTGGCGGAGATGCGCGGCAAGGCTCACAAGCTGGCCAAACGATACTCGTGGGAGGCGTTCCGGAGTAACATCGTGCAGACCGTCGGTGATGCATCTTCTGGTGTATCTCCTGGTGTATCTCCTGGTGTATCTCCCGATATTGCTCCTGCCATGTCCCCAATTGTCGCGGAAGATGCCGCACTATGCGGGCAGCCGTGCAAGTAGCCATGCGAGTAGCGGAGCGATTTGGCTACTTCGCCGTGGTGCTGGGATTGATGGCGGCGGCCGTCGGCGCCGGGTTCGCCATCGGCCTTTCCGGGCACTATGAGCTCGGAACGGAGATCCTGCTCGCCGCCACGCTCACTGTCTGCGTTCTGCTACCGGTTTTTTCCAGAGCCTGGATCGGCCGCTTCGACCCATTCGAGCCTCTGCTCATCATAGCCGGCGTCTACCTCGTCTATTTCGTCGTCGGACCCATGCTGCGGCTCACCACGGGCGATGTCGTTCTGATCGGTCGCAATGTTCGGTTTTTATATGCGCGAGCTTTCATGGCCGTGATTTTCGGCGTGATTGCGATGTGGTTTGGCTATCATCTCCCACTCGGGAAGTCGCTGGGCGGGCGCCTGCGCTTTTCCAAGACGGTGGGCGAGGTGGATCCAGCCACTCTCCGCAGTCTGCGCTTCTTCGGTTGGGGGCTGACCGCTGCGGCGGTTGTCGCACTGGTCCTCTGGAGCCAGCTGGAAGGGCGCTCGCTCGCGACGTTCTTCCTCCCCGGCCTGGTCACTTCTGTCGAGGGCTCCGGCGGCGGGACCAACATTGCCTATCTGTTCCTGGCCATTGAGTGGTTCATCCCGGCGTTCCTGATCCTCTCAATCAGTGGCGGCTTCCCCGCCCCGCCGTTCCGATGGGCCTACTTCATCTTTGTCTCGATCGCCTACACATCACTCGGCTTCCGCTACAGGCTGATCATCTTCTGGGTCGCCTCTTTCATGCTCCTGTACCTGCGTCGAAACAGGCGGCCCACCGCCAAGACGCTCCTGGGCGGCGCGATGGTTTTGCTCATGCTCGCTGGCTGGCTGGGTATCGCACGATCGGTCTTCAAGGGAGAAGGAGGAAAGCGGGCAACCGCCGCGCCTACGTTCGCCGAGGTTGCGCGTAACTCGCTGTCGGATACGGAAGTGTTCGAGACGTTTGCAACGGTGCTGGATGCCGTCCCGGATCGCATCGACTACGTTGGCGCGGAGCCGTACATATACGTCTTCGTCCAACCGGTTCCACGCGCAGTGTGGCCAGGCAAGCCGTACCCCACCTTTCTGAACAAAATTTCCGAATCTATAGGGACGTCGCAGGCCGAGACAGCGGGCGCCGCGGTACCACATTTTGGCGAATACTACCTGGCGTTCGGATGGCCGGGACTCGTGTTTGGAATGCTCCTGTTCGGAGTGATCTGCCGCTCGTTGTGGGAGTGGTACCTGGCCGACCCCGCGAACCCGTGGCGGCAGGTAATCTTCGCGGCGAGCAATGCATTTCTGGTCCAGGCGATCATCCGCGGTTACACACCGCAGATAGTGCAAGAATGGTTCTTCATCATCTTCCCGGCCGTTGCGGGAATGTACCTGGCCCGACGCGAAGGGCGCCGACAGCAGGTTGGTCCGCTGGAACCAGCAATGCACTACGGTGCTGAGCACGCGGCACGGTGACCGGATATGAGCACTCCGCGGTCCAGCGATGCTCAATAATCGCTATCGGTCCACTGCCGCCTCCGGTCAGCGGTGGAAGCATTGCGTTCCGTGAAGTGTGCGACGACCTGGCGCGCAACGGCATCAGCTGCCGCGTGATCAACATCTCACCCGCCCAGTCGTCCACGATCGTTGGCCGACGTGTCGTCGCGGCACGCGTGCGATCATGGCTCGGTGCGCTGGCCACGCTGCACACGGAGCTATCTGCCGCGCCAGGTTCGACAGTTTATCTGCTGCTCGGTCAGGCTCGCTCATCGTTCGCGCGCGACCTTCTCTGCGTCGCGATCGGACGATGGCATGGCGCGCGTATCGTTGGACACGTCCACGGCGGCTGCTACGATCTACTACACGACGAGTCGGGACCTGTCGTGCGAAAGGCGATCCGATTGATGGTGCGCCAACTGGATCGCGTCGTCGTCCTCGGCGAAACTCTCCGCACCATGCTCGACTTCGAGCCGAGTGCCAGCACGCGATTGACTGTAGTTCCAAATGGGCTCCCAAGCACAGCGTGGAGCGCGACTGCAGCACGCCATATCACCGCGGGCCAGCCGCTGGAGCTCCTCTTTCTCTCCAATCTCATAGAGACCAAGGGATACCTCGACCTCATCTCGGCCGCCGCGCTACTCAGAGAGCGCGGCGTCGATGTCAGAGTGCATCTCGCCGGCGAGTTTCGGCAGAGTCCGGACGATGAGCGCGTACGCTCCGCTGAACATGCGCGCGTAATACTCAGCGAAACCTTACGTACGCTCGGAATGGATGACGTGGTGACGCTGCACGGTGCAGTTGATGATGCCGGCAAGCGCGCGCTGCTCCAGCGGTGCCACATGCTCGTGCTCCCCACACGATATCGGTTTGAAGGACAGCCCATCGCAATCATCGAAGCGCTTGCGGCTGGGCTACCAGTGGTGTCGACAAGGTTCCGCGCCATCCCCGACATCGTCCAGGATCGCGTTACTGGTGTACTGGTGGATGATTCGTCGCCGGAAGCGTTGTGCAATGCGATCATGTGGCTGGCGCAGCCCGATATCTACAGTCGTGCAAGCCAGGCTGCGTTGGACAGCGCGAGAGAATCGCTCGGATCGGATCGGTTCCTCGATCGCATGCGCGCAGTATTGGCCGGCGCACGGCCCAGCCTCGATGCGGCCTAGCCGCACACCCAGAACAGAGCGACTTCAATGTGCGGCATAGCAGGTTACGCGGGGGACTTTGACCCGACGCTTCTCACGTCCATGCAGCGATCCCTCGGGCATCGCGGACCGGATGGTTGCGGTGAGCTCGTTATCCGGCCATCCGCTTCGCGTTCAGCAACGGTGGGTTTGGCGCACAGGCGGCTCTCCATCATAGATCTGTCACCCGACGGACGTCAACCCATGACGGTCCACTGTCCTGTCTGCGCGGTGAATGGCGACGAGCAGCACCCCGAACGCGGTGTGTGGCTCACGTACAACGGTGAGATCTACAACTTCCAGGAGCTACGAAGTAATCTCGAAGCACGAGGTCACCACTTTCACAGCCTCACTGATTCAGAGGTGCTGCTGCACCTCTATATAGAACAAGGTCCGGCAATGTTATCCCTTCTGAACGGGATATTTGCCTTCGCCATCTACGACGGCCGCGAGCGCGGCCAGTTGGGCGACATACGTTCTGGCGATACACTTCTCGCACGCGATGGACTTGGCGTGAAGCCGCTGTATTACACCGCGCTTCCAGAAGGCGTCCTGTTCGCTTCCGAGCTAAAATCGCTACTGCAGTGCCGTTCGGTTTCGCGTGAGCTGAATGCGGAAGCGATCCACTCGCAGCTTGCCTATCTGTGGGTTCCTTCGCCGGCTACTTCGCTCAAGGCCGTACGCAAGGTACCACCGGGATGCGCGCTGCTGATCCGCGATGGACGTGTCGCGGCCGAGTGGTGTCATTACGATCTGCCTTATACAGGCAAGCGTATGAGCGGCAGCGAAGATGAGATCGCGACCGAGCTCCGTGTGGTGCTTGAGGCCGCGGTGAACCGGCAGATGGTCGCGGACGTACCGGTCGGCGCATTTCTCTCCGGCGGTCTCGACTCCAGTGCAGTCGTTGCAATGATGCGCCGTGCTCGACCCGATTACCGTCCGCGGTGTTATTCGATTGGCTTCCGCGATGATCGTGATACCGAGGGCAACCCGGCCGATCTTCCGTACGCACGACGAGTAGCGCAGCATCTCGATGTGGATCTGAGTGTTCTCGAGATCGATGCCGATGTTGTGCAACAGCTTGAACGGTTGCTGTATCATCTGGATGAGCCGCAAGCCGATCCCGCGCCACTCAACTCGCTGTTGATCGCGGAACGCGCACGCGAGGACGGAATAAAGGTTCTGCTCTCTGGAGCGGGCGGAGATGATATCTTCACCGGTTATCGCCGGCACCATGCACTGCAGCTCGAGCGGCATTGGGGCTGGCTTCCGCGCGCCATGCGCACCGGCCTCGCTGCGCCTGCGCGCTGGGCTTCGGCTGGCGGTGCCGGTGGCATGGGTGGCATCATGCGGCGACCAGCCGCGCGTCGTCTCGCCAAGGCGTTCGCCTACGCCGACCTGCCGCCCGATGAACGTATCATCAGCTACTTCTGGTGGAGTGGCGACAGTGTGCGCAGAGCGCTATACACACCGGAGTTCGCCGCACAGGTACGCAGCTTCGACACGGCAGCGCCCCTCGCCGCCTCTCTCGACCGTATCCCGAATGAGCGCGATCCTGTGAATCGCATGTTGTATCTGGAGGCCAAGCACTTCCTCGCCGATCACAACCTCAACTACACGGACAAGACTGGAATGGCCGCGGGTGTAGAAGTGCGAGTGCCATTACTTGATCAGGAGCTGGTGGATTTTGCCGTTCGCATTCCGCCCGCGATGAAGCAGAAAGGGGCCACCGGAAAGGCGATCTTCAAACGTGCAATGGAGCCGTATCTCCCGCACGACGTGATCTACCGGCCCAAGACGGGCTTCGGTGCGCCGCTGCGACGCTGGCTGCACAACGAGTTGCGCGAACGGGTGGACGACACGCTGTCGGAGTCTTCACTGCGCAGTCGCGGTCTGTTCGATGCGACCGCGGTGAATCGGTTGGTGCAGCAGGACCGGCGCGGACAGGTAGACGCCGCGTACACCATTTTTGCACTCGTCTGCACTGAATTGTGGTGCCGCATGTTCGTGGACGCCGTTGTGCCTGAGGCTCCGTGAAACGGCGTCCTTCCCTGCTCTGGGTAAATCATTTCGCAATTCCAACTGGCGAGGGTGGTGGAACACGCCACTTCGAAGTTGGGCGTGAGCTGGTTCAGCGTGGATGGCGCGTCACGATCGCCGCTTCCGACTTCAACCTCCACACGCGTCGCTACAGCCGCAGGGCAGATGCAACTTGCAGGGACGTCATAGCCGAGCAGGTAGACGGCGTCGATTTCCGCTGGCTCTGGGCCGCACCGTATCAACGCAACGATTGGCACAGAGCAGCAAACTGGTTGTCGTTCGCGCAATCTCTACTGCGTTGGGATCCAGGGAGCGATTGCCCGGACGTGGTTATCGGATCATCGCCGCATCTCTTCGCCGCACTGGCCGCGGAGCGGCTCGCTGCCAGATGGCGCGTCCCTTTTGTGCTGGAAGTCCGCGACCTGTGGCCTGAGAGTCTGCTCGCCGCCGGCGGCCGTAAGGGGCCGGCTTACATGGCGCTCGACCGCATCGCGCAGTACCTGTACCGGAGATCTCGCCGCATCATCGTCCTCGCTCGCGGCAGCGGCCGTCACCTCGCGGAGCGCGGGATTGATGAGCGAAAAATTTCGTACGTTCCAAACGGTGTAGACGCCGACGCCTTCGTGCGCGCCCCTTCCCCGCTTCGGGACGACTTCACCGTAGTGTACGCAGGCGCGCACGGACCCGCCAACGGGCTCGACATCGTCCTCGGCGCCGCCGCGCTACTGCGGGAGCACGGACGTATCAAGTTCCTCCTGGTCGGAGATGGACCGGAGAAGATCGGTCTTGTGGAAGCCGCACGCGCGCGTGGATTGGAGAACGTGGAGTTTCGCGGTCTGATTCCAAAGACGCAGATGCCCGCGTTGCTCGCCGAGGCCGACACGGGTCTGATGGTCCTTAAGGACTCGCCCCTATTCGCGTACGGCGTCAGCCCCAACAAGCTGTTTGACTATCTTGGCGCTTCGCTCCCGGTGGTCAGCAACGTACCTGGCGAGGTGGCGGAGATGCTCCAGGCCTCAGCGGCGGGGGAACAGGCTGAGCCAGGCTCCGCCCGATCGCTAGCAGACGCTATTCTCCGTACCGCCGGCCGCGCCCCCGCCGAGCGTGCGCGTATGGGCGAACGGGGACGGGCGTGGGTCAGCCGAGAGCATGGACGGCCTGTGCTGGCCGGCCGACTGGACAGTACGCTCCGGGATCTGGTACCCCAATGACCCTGTCTACTCGCCAGATCCCGCGGGCTATTCTTACAGTCGCGCGAACATTCGGCGTGCGTGGCACCGCTCTCCGGCTAGAGCACGAACTGCGGCGCAAATCGAACAAGTTTCGTGATAGGACGCGTTTTCATCTACCTTCGCAACAGAATCCGCGAGAACATCCGTTTCACGTTTCAACGGATCGACTGCTTTCCGTTACGGGTTCACACGTCGCTGTCGCTCGTGGTGAGCGCGTACTGGCGGGCGAGTACCAGGCATATCGGTGGGAATGGCGTCCCTTTCCGGTCAGTCCAGCCGACTGGAGCCAGAACCTGCCGGCAGATTGTCAGTGGTGGAAGGTCCCGCACCTGAGCGCATCGGGCGACATAAAAGATGTATGGGAGCCCGCAAGATTTGCTTGGGCATACGACCTGGTGCGCGCCTTCCTGGTCACGCACGACGACCGTTATGCCACCGCATTTCACGACCGGCTGCGTCAGTGGCTCGACGGGAGTCCGCCGTTCCTGGGCCCACACTGGTCCTGTGGTCAGGAGACCGCCATCCGGGCTGTCGCTCTGTTATATGCAGAAGCCAACCTGTCGTCGTCGCCAGCAAGCACGTCGGATTCGATGCTCACTATAGCGTCGGTCCTCGCCGCATCTGCTGAACGCATAGCAGACGCTTTCGGCTATGCGGTCTCGCAGCGAAATAACCACGCAATTTCCGAAGCGATGGGGCTCATAGTGCTCGGTGCCCGCTTCCGAGGTGAGCACCCGGAAGCTGACCGATGGCTGGCGCGCGGGAAAAAGTGGCTGGAGCGGCTTGTTCTGGAGCAGTTCGCGACTGACGGCTGGTACATCCAGCACTCGTTCACCTACCTGAGATTGGCGCTGGACCAGTGCGTCGTAGCTCAACGGGCTCTCCGTGCGTCCGGAGACTCCCTCTCACCTGCGGCCGTCGCACGCCTTGGCGCCGCGGTGGATCTGCTGCTCGTCGTGATGGACTCGAGCACCGGGATCGTTCCCAATCACGGCGCCAATGACGGTGCGTTTGTGCACCCCATTACACTTGCGGAATATCGCGACTTTCGCCCTTCTATTACTGCGGCATGCGCTATATTCGGCTTCCCGCTGCCCGTCTCGGTTGCACCTGACCGGGAGGTACTGGCCTGGCTTGGGCTGGACCGTCCCGCCATCGGTGAGGCTGTTCCGGACGGTGTCCGCGTTGGACAGTCGGGGTGGGCTTCCGCCCGGGTGGGCGCATCGACGGTCTTTTTGCGAGCGGGGCACTATCGCTCACGCCCCGGACACCTTGATCCGCTACACGTAGACATCCGGTTGGGCGGACGTGAGCTGGTGGTGGACCCTGGCACTTTCGCCTACAACGCACCCCCTCCCTGGCGGAACGGTCTGGCCTCAGCCCATGTGCACAACGGACCGGTGCTGGACGGAGAGGAGCCCGGTATCAAGGGTCCGCGCTTTCTATGGTATGCGTGGCCCGAGTCCGAGATCATTACCACCACCTGGGTTGACGGCACCGCGACCATCGTCGCGGAAATTCGGGGCCGCATTCGCCGAGTGGTGCGGGTGACATCCGAGCGCGTGGTGGTGGAAGATTATGTTCTCTCAGCCACCGCTCAGACGGCCCGCGTGTCCTGGCTACTGGCTCCCAACGCCAACGTCGACGCCGTTCAGGTGGACGGCGATGCCCAGATTGTAGCTGCAACCGAGGGCAAAACGAGCGCGTGGTTTTCGCCCCACTACGGTCAACGGCTCCCTACCCGCTCTGTTGATGTGGTAAGGCAAGTCATTATGGGCTCCCGAATTTCCGTGGAGTTCAATTCATGAAACAACCGAAATGAACCAACTGTTATGATACAGCTGCTCCAGAGGCTTGATACTGGCGCCACAACGCTGCAGGAAGCACCTGTCCCGACGGTGTCCGGGCCACAGTTGCTGGTCGAGACGCGTGCTACTGTTGTGTCGGCCGGCACCGAACGGATGCTCGTGGAGTTTGGGCGCTCCAACCTGATCGACAAGGCGCGCAGCCAGCCGGACAAGGTGAAGCAGGTACTCGCGAAGATGCGCACCGATGGCATCGGCCCCACTATAGAGGCGGTGCGGGCCAAGCTGGAAGCACCCATCCCACTGGGGTATTGCAACGCTGGCGTCGTGGTGGACACCGGATCGCACACTGGCGGCTTTACCATCGGTGATCGCGTGGTGACGAACGGGCCGCATGCCGAGTGGGTGCGCGTTCCGCACACGCTGGCCGCGCGGATTCCGGATGGGGTGAGCTTTGACGCCGCAGCCTTCACTCCGCTTGCAGCTATCGGGCTCCAGGGGATTCGACTCGCGGCGCCCACTCTGGGCGAAACCGTGGTCGTGTACGGGCTGGGCTTGATCGGGCTGCTGACGGTTCAGCTTCTGCGGGCGAACGGCTGTCGGGTGATCGGAATTGACCGCGACCCTGCACGTCTCGACCTTGCCGCCAAGTTCGGCGCCGAGGTGATAAATGGATCGGCTGGTAATGAAGCCGCACAGGTACTGGCGCTCACAGCGGATATCGGAGCTGACGCGGTCCTGCTCACCCTCGCATCGCCTTCCGACGAGCCGGTGCGTGCCGCTGCCGCCATGAGCCGCAAGCGCGGTCGGCTAGTGCTCGTCGGCGTCACGGGTCTCAATCTTGTACGGGACGACTTTTTCAAGAAGGAGCTCTCCTTCACCGTGTCGTGCAGCTACGGCCCGGGCCGTTACGACAGCAACTACGAGGAAGGCGCGCAGGACTATCCGCTCCCGTTTGTACGCTGGACCGAGCAGCGCAACTTCGATGCTGTTCTGGCGCTGATGGCGAGCGGCCAGCTTGATCCACTCCCTCTTGTAACGCACCGTTTCAACTTCGACGGCGCTCCTGCTGCGTACGATGTGATCGGCGGATCTTCACCCAGCCTCGGCGTACTCCTCGAGTATACAGATCGTGGTGGCGCAACGCCGGACCGTGCTGCGCGCATGCGAGAACGCACGGTTACTGCTCGCAGCACCACTCGCAACAGCAATGGCACTGCACCGTCGAAAAGTGCTACGAGTGGTACGTGCACCGTCGGCGTGATTGGTGCGGGGAACTTTGCCGTTCGCACGCTGCTCCCCGCCCTGCGCGATCAGAGCGTTCGCCTGCGCACGATCGCCTCCGGCGGCGGTACAACGGGCGCTGTCGCGGGCGAGCAGTTCGGCTTTGAGCGCGTGACGACAGACCTCGACGCGATCTTCGACGACGATGCGATTGATACAGTCTTTATCCTCACTCGGCACAACAATCACGCGTCACTCGCGGTGCGTGCATTGGATTCTGGCAAGCACGTGTTCGTCGAAAAGCCGCTCGCACTCACTGACGCCGAGCTTGAAGCAGTTGCGGATGCGGCCGCGCGATCTGGTAGAATGCTGATGACGGGCTTCAATCGCCGTTTTGCACCGCTCACCCGAGAGGCGGCTGGTTACATGCGTGGCCGAGCTGGCCCGGCGACGGTGATTGCTACAGTGAACGCGGGTGCGATACCGCGCGAGCACTGGACGCAGGATGCATTGATTGGCGGTGGGCGCATAATAGGCGAGGCGTGTCACTGGGTAGATCTCGCGCGTTCGCTCGTAGGCTCGGAGATAAACGACGTTCAAGTGGTAACCGCGCACGACCGGAACCAGAAACCGATTGACGACATTGCGCATCTGCTGCTAGGGTTCGCCGACGGATCCACCGCTGCAATCCACTATCTCGCCTCCGGTGCCAAATCATATTCCAAGGAGAGAATCGAGTGCTTCTTTGACGGGAAAACAGTGTCGATCGACAACTGGCGCCGGTTGGAACGCTTCGGTATTTCCGGGCCGTGGTTTGAGCGCGCACGCAAGATGGACAAGGGACACAATGCAGAGCTGGATGCTTGGGTCGGCGCTGTGAGGTCTGGTGGCCCAGCGCCCATCCCGCTAGCGGAATTGGTAGAGGTGTCGCGCTGGTCGATTCGCGCTGGTGAGTTGGCACGGGGAGAACACCGCACATAACGAAGAGGGGGAGAGCCATCAGCTCTCCCCCTCTTCGTTATGTGCAAAGCTGATGTGGCGCACTACAATGGCGAGCAGACTCCTAGAACATCACGCCGAATGTGATCGGCACGAATGTGGTGGTCCCGCCACTTGTATCTACACGGTGGAAACGCGCTTCGATAAAGGTATTGAAGCCCGAGAGTGGGATCGCTATGCCAGCACCGGCGTTGTAGCCGAAGCCATTCTCTGAATTGCTCCCGCTCGCGCTGAAGCCACCTGAACTCGCCGTCGCCGACGCTCTGATGTTGTATAGTCCGAGACCGCCGATCAGGTAAGGGCGGAGCACCGTTCGTTGTATCGGAAGGGAAAATACGAGATTGCCGGTGAAGACGAGGATACGCGCGTTACCGTTATCCACTCCAAGGCTGTTGGCGACGCCTTGCTTCACGCCGAAGCTGTTATAAGCTGCGTCACCCCGAATCCCGAACGGCAGTGCGGGCAACTCCAACGCAACCGAGCCGGTGACGTCGTATCCGATATTGGTACCATCCGATAGATCTCCGACCGGAATCGCGGTACCAGCAGAAATACCGATCGAAATTGGCTTGAGCGGCGAGATCTCTGCTTGAGCGCCAGCTATCGCAGCAGTACCGGCGATCATAGTCCAAATTGCAACGCACTTGGTAAAGCGAAGCACAAACAAACTCCTACTGAAAGTGTCACACTGGCGACCGCCGTTCAGGCTAGAACAGGATGCCAATTGTTATGGGAATGAACCGGCGGTCTACGTGGTGTGGAGCGTGTGCTTTGTGGTATCGCGCTTCGATGAAGCCGCCCAGCTGCGAGTAGGGTAGTTGAAAACCTATCCCTCCCCCGGCATTCGGTCCAAACGCATTGGTTCGTACGCTGTCGCCGCCTTCACGATACGGATACCAGCCCAGGCCGCCGATCACGTATGGCTTGAGACCAGCGACTCGTCCGGCGAGGACGATGTTTGCCGTGACGGCGTTGAGGTGGCTGTCGGGTGACTTAATAACACCGACGGTCCGACCGCGGAAGTCATTGTAGCTGTAATCCAGTCGAGCCCCGATGGGCGAGTCGGCCGGTCCGGTGGCCAAGGTGATCAACCCCATTGGGCCAGCGGACCGGGTGTCACCGAACGTGCCGGACGGTATCACGCCTCCTACCCCCACGCCGACGTGGGTCGAGCGTTGTGCGGCAGCGGGGAGGGCGCATACCACTGTTGCGAGAGCGAGCATGAGGCGCTTCACGTATATTATCCTAAATACCAAGGTTAACTAGATATATCCTTAACAGATAGGATATTATGCCGTTGTACAATACCGCGACTGCTGCTGCTGCTCTGGATGTATCGCCGAAGTGGTTGGACAACCTCTTGTCGCACAACAAGATAGATGGAGTGTTGAGCAAGCGACAAGGCATATCGCGACGGTTGTCGCGCTCAGCAGTCGAGCTGGTGGCCATTGTCCGCGACCTGTCCTCTGATCTTGGTCTCTCCACGGCAGCGGCGCTCCTTGTGGCCGAACATCTATTGCAGGCGCCCGACCGCAGCTACGCCGTGTCTCCATCAGTCACCCTGTCGCTGGATATTATCAGGCTGAACCGGGAGATCGAGGGCAGGCTGGCGCATGCCGTGGAGATGGCGCCGCATCCGTCGCGCGGCCGTCCTGTAAAGAGGGACTAAACAAACAGGGCGCCTCTCCTCGAGGCGCCCTGTTTGGAACAGCTTGAACGTATTACGCGCCAGGACGCGTGACGTTCTCTGCGGCGGGACCCTTCTGACCCTGCACGATGTCGAACTCTACCGCTTCACCTTCCTGCAGCGACTTGAAGCCGTTGCCGGAGATTGCGCTGTAGTGGACGAAGCAGTCCTTCTGACCATTGTCAGGCGTGATGAAACCAAAACCCTTTGCGTCGTTGAACCACTTCACCTTACCGGTCGTACGCATTACACCTAACTCCTGAAATAGAAACTTGCCTGGGAGCGGAATTAAGCCACGACCCTGACAATAGC
>JBPCQO010000071.1:0-16031 GCA_050998035.1 Gemmatimonadaceae bacterium
TGCCGCGCGCAGGCGTTCGTACGAGCTGATAGCCGGCGCATT
The DNA here is from genome assembly GCA_050998035.1 of Gemmatimonadaceae bacterium. Taxonomy (GTDB): domain Bacteria; phylum Gemmatimonadota; class Gemmatimonadetes; order Gemmatimonadales; family Gemmatimonadaceae; genus Fen-1247. The sequence continues at coordinate 43 of JBPCQO010000071.1, forward strand.
CGCGTTGAGCTAAACGCGCCGGCGATCGCTACTCGTACCGGAGCGCTTCGATTGGATTGAGCGCCGCCGCGCGCCGTGCCGGCCACACGCCGAAGATCACGCCCACAACGGCTGAGAACGCGAAAGCGAGGACCACCGCACTCCACGAGATGGACGCGTTCCACTGCGCGACATAGGTCATCAGCAGGGCACCGCCGCCGCCTACCACTATTCCGCCAATCCCGCCCAGCATGCACAACACCACCGCCTCGATGAGGAATTGCAGCAGAATGTTGATGCGTGTCGCTCCCAACGCCTTGCGTACGCCGATCTCGCGCGTGCGCTCCGTAACGGAAACGAGCATGATGTTCATGATGCCAATCCCGCCGACAACGAGGCTCACGGCCGCGATTCCGGCGAGCAGATACGTGAACGTCTGGGTTGTCTCACCCAACGTGCTGAGGAAATCCGACTGGCTTCGGATATTAAAGTCGTCCTCCTGTCCGGGGCGCAATCGGTGCTGCCGACGCAGAATCTTTTCCGCGTCGGCCATCGTCAACGTGACTTCGGAGTCACTTGGCGCGAGCACGTTTATCTGGCGCAACTGGTCCGCGCCGACTATGCGGTAGCGTGCGGTGGTGAGCGGTATCAGCACCTGGTCGTCGGGATTGCCGAAGGTGGCGCCCTGTCCCTTCGGCGCGAGTGTTCCGATGACCGTGAACTGAATTCCCTGAATGCGCACCGGCTGCCCGATGATCGACGCCCCGTCGGTGATGCCCAGGTTCTGAAGAACGGCGTCACCGAGCACCACGACCAGCCTGCTCCCGTTGTCTTCCTGCTGCGTGAACATGCGGCCAGCGGCGATCTGGTACTTGCGCACGTCGGTATAATTCGCGGTCGTGCCGATCACCGATGTGTTCGCGTTCTTGCTTAGATACTGGACCTGTGCATTCCTCGACATCTCCGGCTCAACCTGTGTGACGTAGGTCCCGTGTTGAGCCAGTGCCGTTGCATCTTCCATCTTGAGCTTGGCACGGTCCGATCCGGATGCGACGCCGCGTCCGAATATCTGACCGGGGCTGATGGAGACGAGCGTTGTGCCGAGCGCAGAGATGCGTTTGTTCACCGAATCCTGCGCACCGCGACCGATCGCAACCATTGCGATCACCGCGGCCACGCCGATCACCACGCCCAACATGGTCAGTATGGACCGTAGCTTGTTGGCGCGAAGCGCATTGAGCGCTATGCCAACCGTCTCGCCCACGGGAAGCATTACGGACCCCCGCGGCCGCCGCCACCGCCGCGTGAGCCACCAGCAGCAGCGCCGCCGGTTGCTCCAGTACCGGGCAAACCGCTGCCCGTTATCGCGCGCGCACGATTGCTCGCCTGGTCTCGTTGTGCTTGAAGAACGGCTGCGCCGAGCAGTGCGACCTGATCGCCTTCCTTGAGGCCGCTAAGCACCTCGCTATAATCAAAGTCGCTGACCCCGAGCCGCACTGAATTCGGCGCCCAGCTCTGACCCTGCTTGACGAACACTACCTGCGCTCCCCCAGCGTTTCGACCGGCAGCTGCGCCGGACGCGGCGGCCGCACTTCCAGCGCCACCGGCGGCACCGCTAGCAGCACCAGCACCAGCCCCGCCACCGCGAACTCCGGTACCGGTTCGTCCACGCCGCCCTGCTGACTCGCCAGAACCACTAACTCCACCAGTAGCTACGCTGTCAGCACCACTTCTCGCACCACTTTTCCCACCACTTCTCGCACCACTTCTCGCACCACCTCCGGAACGACCGCCACCGCTTCGGCGGCTCGCCTGCAGCATCGAGCGAATCGAGTCTGGATTGAGCCCCAGCGCAGCCGCGGCGGCTGGCAGGTCCCGCGCACTGCGCACAGCATCGTTCGCTACAGCCAGCACGTTCTGTCGCTGCTCGGTAACGATCGATACCTCTCCATTCATCCCCGGCAGCAGAGCCTGATCCAGATTGGCGAGCGATACGAGTACCGGAAACATCGTCACGCTCTGCTGGATCAGCGCCTGCGGCTCCACCTTTTCTACCTGGCCCGCAAACTGGCGATTGGGAAAGGCGTCGATCGTCACCGACACCGGCATTCCGGCGTGGACGTTTCCAATATCAGTTTCGTTCACGAGCGCTCGCATGCGCACACGCTGCAGATTGGCGATGGTGATGAGCGTGCTGCCGCCGCCGAAAGTTGACGTCGCCGAGGTCGCGACACTTCCCACCGACGCGCTCTTGCTGATAACCGTCCCGCCCACCTCGGCGCGGACCGTTGCGTATTCCAGATTCTGCTGTGCTGTCTTCAGGTTCGTCTGGGCAGCCGTGAGCGCGGATCGCGCATTCGCGGCGGCCACGACCGCGGCCTCGTGCTCTGTCGCGGTGATCACCTTCTGCCCGAACAGGGAATTTGCCCGGCTTAACGCCGCATCGTCGACGTTGATCGTGGCCTCCGCCGCCTGCTGCACTGCGGCGGCCCGCTGATAGTCATTGGTGAGATTGCGCGTGTCGATCTGCGCGATTACCTCGCCAGGCTTCACCTGTGACCCTATCTCTACCGGCATGGCGACAATCAGTCCCGATGCCTGTGATTTGACCGCGACCGTATCGACCGGTTCCACGGTGCCCGTAGCTTGGGCCGTCACCACGATGTCGCGCCGAGTCACGGGCACTGTCTGGATTGCTGGCTGCGTGCTTTTCTTGCTGCCGCACGCACCGATCGAAGCGACGGCGAGCGCCGCGAGCCAGAGCTCACCGCGGTTCATCGTGTGGCACCAGGTGTGACTCCATTCGGAGTAGTGGGTGCGGTGGGAGCCAGGGGGCTGGGAGGGGTGCCATGCACGGTCGCTAGCGTACGCCCGATGAGCGCTTCGATTTGTGCAGTAGTAAGTCGCACGGAGTTGCGGGCGGAGATGAGGTTGACACGCGCCTGATTCAGCGTCGTCTGCGCAGTGAGCAGATCCACGATGGTTGAAAGTCCAAGATTGTACCGCTGCTGCTGAACCCGAAGGTCCTCCTGCGCGGCAACGATGGTTGCCGTCTGCACGGCGATCTGCTGCTCGCCAAGCCGTACTGCATCCAGGTATTGCACGGCCAACTGCCGCGCCTGCAGCTGCGTGTCACGCAACGTGGCTTCCGCGTTGTTCTCGTTTACCGTCGCGCGCGCGATCTGCTCCTCACGCGAGAACTGGTTGAACAAGGGATAGCTGAGCGACAGGTTCAACTGTCCACTGTACGGGAACGGATTGGCACCAAATCCATATGCCCCCGTGCCGCTGCCACCGCGCGAATATCCGGCATTGATGGTCGGTAGATACGCGGCACGTGCCGCTGACCGTCGCTCACTGGCGGCCTTTCGACCAGCCTGTGCCGCGGCGACGTTGGGTCCCACACGGGCACTGTTGATAACTACTGCACTGTCCAGCCTTACCGTATCCATCGATGTCACGGCGGGGTCGTCGATTGCGGCTGCCAGAGGCGTGGTCGATCCCACCAGTCGCGTCAACGCGGCGTTCGCGTCGCGACGTGAGTTCTGTGCAGTCGTCAGGGCGAGCTGCGCGGTGAGTACCTGGACGGTCGCACGGAGCGAGTCCGACGCGGTCGCCACGCCCGCGATGACACGCCTGCGCGACGCGTCGAGCTGCTGCTGCGCTTCGGCCAGCTGTGCACGTGCCGCGTCCTCACTCTCCCGAGCTGCGAGCGCGGCGTAGAACTGCTGCTCCACACTCACGGTAACGGCGTAGCTCTCGACGACCGTATTTTGTTGTGCGGTCGACACATCAGCCTTGGCCGCTCGAAGATTTGGGAGCCGGTCAGCGTTGAAGAGCTGTGCGTTGAACGCCAGGCCGTTGCTGTACGTCCACGTATTTCCGGCGACAGTGACGCGTTCACCGTTCTGATTGATGCGCGTGGTCGTTCCCGCGCTCGTGAACTGACGGCCGCTACCCACCGACGCGGTAATGTTAGGAATGAAAGCTCCGTAAGCCGCACGAACTGCGGCCCGGTTTGCTGTCTCCGCACCGCGCGCTCCCACTGTCTGCGGTGAGTTCTGCCGCGCTAGCCGAACTGCTGCCGAAAGCGTGATTGGTGTCGCTCCCGCGGCTACCGAGTCCTGCGCACCTGCAACACTTGCCGTAAGCGCAGTCAAGCTTATGCACGCCAGATAAGTGAGCTGGCGCCGGAGACGCCAGGTCACCGTGCACGCTCCCGGAGCTGCCACGCAGCGCCCTGAGATAGTCATGAACTTTAGTTGTGTCGAGATCACCCAAATGCGGCGGTGCCCCGAGCGTCCCACATGCTGCGGCCGCCCGGGTGGACAGCCGCCTACTCAGTTCAATACATGTGAGACTGCCAAATCGTTGTAACTGGGCGGCAGAAGCGGCCGGTTTACCGACCGGCAGGATGCTGCCGCGCCGCTCGTTAGCCCTGCTTGGCGCCAGCCAGGAACTGTGCGGCGATCTCCGCGACACGCTTACCCTGGAACCGCCCCGCCGCGCGAGGGACGTCGTCGGGTTTGGCCGCTCCGTTGTTGCTCGCGAACGAAGTGCCATAGGGGTTGCCGGCTTGAAACTGGATCGGGTCCGCATAGCCCGGTGGTACGATGATGCAGCCCCAGTGGTAAAAGGTGTTGTTCAGTGCGACGATGGTTGTCTCCTGTCCGCCATGCACGGTGGCCGCCGACGTGAACGACGAGCCAAACTTGCTGACGAGCTTTCCCTGAGCCCACAGGGGGCCGCTCGAGTCGATGAACTGCTTTAGCTGCGCCGACGGGAGACCGTACCGGGTGGGTGTGCCAAAGATTATCGCGTCCGCCCATTCCAGATCGGCGAGCGTGGCCTCCGGTACGTGTTGCGTCTCGAGCCGGTGAGCCGCCCAGCCTTGGTTGGTTGCGATCGCTTCATCCGGAGCGAGCTCCTTCACCTTCCTCAGCCTTACCTCGGCGCCCGTACTCTTTGCGCCCTCCTCGATCGCACGCGCGAGCTCGTACGTGGTTCCGGTAGCGCTGTAGTAGATCACGGCACAGTTGACAGCCATTGGTGTTTCCTTCTTCTGAAAGTGTGAGAACTCGCACGCAACGCGAATGGGTCATCGCATTATGTGTGTTGACAATAGATGTTATAACACATAATCTCAATAGTGCCTACACGATTGCGCGATGAGATAAAACAGAGCAAACCGTTTCAGAGCCTTGAGCAGGAGGCACTGCTCAGCATCGAGCGTACCGCGGCCGTGCTCGGGCACTCGTTAGCCGAGGCGCTCAAGCCGTTCGGCGTGACCGCGACCCAGTACAACGTGCTTCGCATCCTGCGGGGGGCGGGGAAGCCAGGACTCTGCCGCAATGAAGTCAGAGAGCGCATGGTCGCGCAGGTGCCAGATGTGACTCGACTGCTCGACCGATTGACCGACATGGGGCTGGTCGACCGCGAGCGCGACACCGGTGATCGCAGGTTGGTCACCACCCGGATCAACCCCGTGGGGCTGCGCCTTCTCAAGCAGATGGACGGCCCGCTCGCGGACATCCACAAGCAACAGCTCGGCCACCTCAGCCAGCAGACCCTGCGCACTCTCGTCGAGCTGCTGGGCATGGCGCGCGAAGCGAGCTGATGACGACATGACTGACAGCGATACTTCTGGACATAATCCTGGCGCCACTGCCGGTTACGGCATCCGCCCGCCTGGATACCGCCTGCCTGATGCGACGCGGATCGGCCGCGTGCGGCTACAGATCGGCGATCTGGCTCGTTCGCTCGCCTACTACGAGCAGGTGCTCGGCTTTCGCGTGCTCGATCGCAGCGCTGGGCGCGCAACGCTCGGTGCGCACGGCAACGACGCGCCATTGATCGAGCTTCATGAGGCCGCTGGCGCAGCACCCGTCCCGCCAACCGGTCGGCTTGGATTGTACCACTTCGCCATTCTGCTACCCAGTCGCGCTGCTCTCGGGCGCTTCATCGCTCGTATCGGGCAACTCGACGTCGAGGTGGGCGCATCTGACCACCTTGTGAGCGAGGCGGTGTACCTGCACGATCCCGATGGTCTGGGCGTGGAGATTTATGCCGACCGTCCACGTGCGTCCTGGGCGCGGCACGGGGGCCAGATTGTCATGGGTACCAGGCCACTCGATGTGCCCGATCTTGCCCGCGCCTCGAATGGCGAGGTTTGGACCGGAATGCCTGCGGGGACGACGGTGGGGCACGTCCATCTGCATGTGGGCAACATCGATCAGGCAACCGCGTTCTTTCATACGGCGCTCGGCCTCGACGCAGTGGTGTGGAGCTACCCGGGCGCGCTCTTTCTCTCCGCTGGCGGCTATCATCATCATCTGGGCGTCAACAGCTGGCCCGGTACTCGTGCAAAACGTCCCGGCGATGGAGATGCGCGACTGCTCGAGTGGGAGATTGTTGTTCCGCGAGGTGACGCAACTGAAGCGGCCGCTCGAAGCATGGAGGCCGCGGGGCACGCGGTTGTGCGCGATAATACAGGATGGACCATCGCCGATCCCTGGGGAACCGTACTTCGGGTAGCGATCGCCGAGTTGAATGAGTAGCGGTACGTTGTCCACGCATCCCTCGCGGGAATGCGTAGAATCGTGTCTGCGCACGTCCGATCACTGGCCAATACCCACCGGACCGTACACATTCCAGCCGGTAGTGGTGAGCTTCGTTGAGCGCGTTACACGCTAGGCGGCGCGAATCATGCGCCGGGAGACGCTCATGGACAGATGCGCCGGTGACCTGAGTGCTGGAGCGCTGGAACGCGTGATTCGCGATCCGGCCCGAGTCGAACGCGTGCGCGCAACCGCGCTTCTGGATACGCCTGCGGAGGCGGATTTTGATCGACTGACGCGGCTCGCATCCCGGATTCTCGGTGTGCCCATGGCGCTCGTCTCGTTCGTCGACGGCGATCGAGATTTCTGGAAGAGCTGCCTGGGGCTGCCTGAACCGTTCGCCTCAGCGCGCGAGATTCGCATCGGCCCGTCCTTCTGCCAGTATGCAGTGGTAAGCGGTGCCCCGCTGGTTGTGCGGGACGCGCTCGCGGAGCCGCGGTTCGCTACGCTTCCAGCGGTGACGAATCTGGGCATTAGATCCTACCTGGGCGTTCCGCTCCTCACCGGCGACGGCGTTCCGCTCGGTAGCTTCTGCATTCTCGACTACGCACCGCGTGAATGGCGCCAGGACGACATCGAAACGATGATTGATCTCGCGGCCGCGGTGATGACGGAGGTGGAGTTGCGAAGCGCCAACCGTGAGCAGGCTGCCGCCGGCATGCAGGCGGAGACGGCGAGGGCGCGTCTGGAGGGCATCCTCGAAGGAATGAGTGACGGTTACATAGCGATGGACCGCGAGTGGCACGTCACTGCGCTCAATTCGAGCGCGCTGCGTATCGATGGGCGCGATCGCGGAGAGCTGTTGGGGAAATCTCACTGGGAGCTGTGGCCCAACACGGTCGGGACACGGGTTGAGCAAGAGTACCGGCGGGTCATGGCGGAAGGGGAAGTCGCCCACTTCGAGCATCACTATGACGACCCCGCATCCGATCTCTGGCATGAGATCGATGTATACCGTACTGTGGACGGGATCGCCTGCTTTTACCGCGACATTACCACGCGGCGCCAGGCAGCCGATGCGCTGGCCGAGAGCGAGCGCCGATTCCGCGACACCTTTGAACGCGCCGCCGCCGGTATCGCTCACATAGCCTTGGACGGCCGGTGGCTCCGCATCAACCCTCGGCTCGCCTCGATTACCGGCTGCTCGCTCGATAACCTGCACGACCGCACGTTTCGCGACGTCGCTCACCCCGAGGACAGGGATGTGGACGCAGCCGAGGCGGCCAGTCTGGTTCGCGGTGAGATCGCGATGTACGCCACGGACAAGCGATGGCTACGCACATCCGGCGATACGGTGTGGGTGCACCTCACCGTATCACTCGTGCGCACGGAGCTCGGCGAGCCGGACTATCTCATAGCCGTAGTGGAGGACATCTCGGAGCGGCGCACGTTGCTGGAGTCGGCGCGTCAGGCGCAGCGTGCCGCTGAGAACGCGAATCGCGCAAAGTCGGAATTCGTAGCGCAGATGTCGCACGAGCTGCGCACGCCGCTGAATGCGATCATGGGATATGCGCAGTTGATGCAGGTGGGGGTGCACGGTCCCGTGAGCGAAGGGCAAACGCAGGATCTCGCCCGTATTCAGCGCGCCGCCAGGAGTCTCACGATGATCATCAGCGACATCCTGAGCTTTGCCAAGCTGGAAACAGGACATCTCGCGCTCGACATACAGCTAGTGGATATCCTGGACGTGATCGCTACTGCGGGAACACTGATCGAGCCTCAGGCGGCGAGCCGCGGCATCAGCTTCAGTCTGGTGCCTTCAAATTCGGAGATCACGGTGCGCGCTGATCGGGAGCGGCTGCAGCAGGTGATCCTGAACCTCCTCACAAACGCCCTCAAGTACAACCGTGCGGGTGGGTCTATCACGATAACTTGCGAAACGCTCGGCGCGCGATTGGGCGAGACGCACGGTTCAATGGCCGCCGTTTGCATCGCCGATACCGGGACGGGAATCGCCGCCGACAAGATGGAGACGATCTTCGATCCTTTTGTACAGCTCGGGCGCGGAACGTCCTCTCCAGTTGACGGCGTGGGGCTCGGGCTCGCCATCGGCCGGACGCTTGCACGCGCGATGGGCGGCGACATAACTGTGGCCAGCACGGTTGGCTCCGGCTCGGCATTCACGATCACGGTGCCACTCGCGCCGGTGGAAATCACCGCCATGTCAGACGTGTCCTGATCCGCTGAGGCATGGCGCTTGCCCTTCATATTCGCGAGCGCCTCGCGGTGTGGCGCTGACCTACACACCATCACTGGAGCAGCAGCATGAGCCAACCCAACGACAAGAAAACTCCCAAGGAGCCGAGCGCGCTCGATGTGGCAAGGGCGGGCGACGCGCCACTGGGGGATCACGATCTTCCTCCCGTTCAGCACAGCAAGGAAGGTGAGCCTGGAAACGCCGATAACCCGCATCATGGACAGAGCGGCCACGGAGGCAGCGGCAAGGACTCCGAGCTGCAGAGCGTCGGCCAGAGCCAGAGTGATCGCGCGGCAGGCAAGAGCAGCTGATCTGAACGCGCTTCGTACGCGCACTTTTTAGACCAGCCGAGTACGCAAACGGTCAGCCGGTAGTTATCCGACTGACCGTTTTTTGTCTAGTCTGTCTAGTTTGTTAACGCACCACCTGGGACGCAGTCCCGCCGCGGATTGCGACAGTCCGTTCAAGCTCGTCCGCGGTCTGCAGGATCTTGGCGTGCAGATCACCGCCTAGGTCGGTGCGTTGCGCGAGAAAGCTCCGCACGATCCGCAGCCCCTCCGCACTCGTCTGGCCACCGAGAAAGCCGTCCAGCCACGATCCGATAAAAAAGATGCGGCGATTGTGCTGCAGCCAGGGAAGGGTATCCAGCGCCGGCTTCAGATATGACAGCGTTAGCTGCTGCTGATTCAACTCATTGAACGCGCCGAGGCTCGCCGTCGCCCAGTCTTCGTTCAGCGTGGGATCACTCAGATAGCGCGTAAAGTATGCGTGCTTCGTGGCCGAATCCGGGCGCGCGGCGCCAGCGATGAAGGCGTATCGCTTTCCCTCGCTCGTAGAATCGCTCCTGGATTCCGTGGTGAACCGTCGTGCTCCGTCCGGGCTATTGGTGGCGAGCAGCCGTGTCACTATCGCCCAGCGTGTAGGCGCGCGCAGCGGTGCGCCCGCTGCACTGGCGCTGTCCAGCAGCGCGTCGAGGTATGACAGCGATGCAGGCGTACGCGCGATTCGAACGAGTGCGTCCAGATTGGCCTTGCGAATTCCGAACGTGCGCGCAGAATCGTCGGCAACACGACGTAGCGTCGCCTCGATGGTCGGCGAGACCGCCTCTGCATCCTCCGGCGACAGGTAAGCACGCGCCGCACGACTTACATGCGCAAGTTGCGCTGCTACGATCTGCTCATCGGCATCCTGTGGCAATTCACGGTCTGCGATGGCGAGGTACTCCGTGGGCCTCATTGCGCCACGACGCACCAGCTCCCACAACGCATCCCATGCCATGGCCCGCTGCAGTGGATCGGTGAGAGTCTCCACATTCGACGCAAGCCAGCGTGCGCTCGCGGAATCAGCAACTACCAGCGCGTATGCATTATCACCGGCGTTGGCGTACACGAAATCCGGCGCAGGAGTTGGCGTTGCGAACCGCGCAACAGTTGTCGCGGACGTCAGATCAATCAACATGCGGTCGGCGTGCCCGTCGGGATAGTGCAGCAGCACTTCCGTGCGGATAGGCCACGGAGCGCCGCCGGAAACGTCGCGGGCTGGGCTCTGGTGCAGCGTCAGCGACTCGACGCGGCCATCGCGCAGCGTCAACTCTTGCTCGATTACGGGAAGGCCGGGCCGCACGATGTACTCATTGCCCCACTGAGTCAGCGATCTGTGCGCAGCGAGTCCCACCGCGCCGAGCAGGTCGCGCCAGGTTGCGTTGGCGAAAGCATATTGGGTCAGAAACGTATGCACGCCCAGACGAAACGCTGAATCACCTACTAGATAATTGAGTTGCTTCAGAACGCCTGGCGCCTTGTTGTAGACGATTGCACCGTAGTTGCTCTTGGCCTGATCCAGATTGGCAAGCTGCTGCCATATCGGAGTGGTTCCCTCGGTACGGTCCACAGCGTAAGCCAACGGCTTGTTCCGCAGATAGAACGTCTCCCACGCGTTGGACGACGGCTCCAGTGCGGCCTGCATCTTGGCCGCCATGTACGTCGCGAACCCTTCCTTCAGCCACAGGTCGTCGAACCACTGCATCGTTACCAGATCGCCAAACCACTGGTGTGCGACTTCGTGGTAGATGGTCGCTTCACGCCCGAGTAGTTGCGGCCGCGTCGGTCGTTCTCGGAAGATGAACGAGTTCTCGTTGTAGAAGATCGCGCCCGGATGCTCCATTCCGCCAAACGGGAACGCCGGTGCCAACACGAAGTCCAGCTTGGGCCACGGATACGCAACGCCGAAGTACTCCGCCAACCAGCGCGCTGCCCGCGCGTTCGCCGCAACCAACGAATCGCCCTCGGCTTCCTTTGCACGTGAGGCGCGAACGTACATCGTCACCGTGCGGCCGCCGACGTTGCGCACCACCTTGGTCCACGGTCCCGCTGCGAACGCTATCAGATAGGTACTGATGGGCTTGGTCTGCGCGAAGGCGAATGTGGTGGCTGCGCCCGATGCGTTCGTTACAGTCGACGCCGTTGTGCGCTCGATTGCCCCGTTGGCTACCGCTGTCCATCCTCGCGGAACGGTAAGCCGGAGCGTCGTGCGAGCTTTCAGGTCAGGTTGGTCGAAGCAGGGGAAGAGTTGGTTTGCATCCGCCGGAACGAGCAGGGTATATAGATAATCGGTACCGTCTGTCGCGTCGTGGAAGCGGATGATACTCGCCCCCGCGGGAGCGATGAGCGCATCGAAGTCGAGATCTACACTGTTGTCACCGACGTGCAGACTAGCGCTCGGAAGCATGATGTGCGCACCGTTGTTCACCACGCCCGCCAGCGCCTTTCCGTTCGCGCGAATGTTCCACACCCGCGGACCGCGGAAGTCGAGGATTACGTCGCCCGCCCGGTAGCGTTGGAAAGTGATCCGGACGTGCCCGCTCGCGGTATCGCGACCTGTCACGTTCAGCGCGAGCGCGTATCTAACGTTCTGAATTCGGTCGCGCCTATACTGAGCCAGCTCCCGCGAGATCCCCTGCGCCATGAGCGCTGAGTCGCTCCCGGACGCTGAGTGGGGGTGGAGTGGCGCCCCGAGTGGCGCCCCGAGTGGCGCCTCGGCGTGCAGCGGCCGGGCGGATGCAGAAGGTGCCGGGCTCGCCAACGCGGCGAGTGCCAGAATGAGTGTGCGCATGACGTCACGATGCTCGGCACAGAAGAGCGGCGCAAGGGCATCGTCTTCGGCGAGCATTTTGCCCAGCCATGGTCGATGGCGAAAAGTTGCTTCATAATAGATGATGAGCGGGCGGTCCGCGGCGGTCGCAGGATATCCTTGCACTTCACCGCGTCCGGCGACCGAATTCCGGCGATCCTGCTGCAGCCGCTCGAGCCCCGCCCCGCTCCGGCTGCGCTCCTCCTTCACGGCTACTCCTCCGATAAGGAGCGCATCTCCGACTCTGCCGGCAAGGCGCTGCTCGGACTCGGCGTCGCTACTCTGGCCATCGACCTCCCGCTGCACGGCGAGCGCGTCCGGGCCGGAGGAGCTGCCGGACTGCCGGCTGAGGAGTCTCGCAATCCGATCCGTCTGGCCCAGCGTTGGCGTGCCGCCCTCAAGGAGTGCAGGACGGCACTCGACTGCCTCGCGAGTCTCCCGGAGGTGGACGGTAGTCGAATCGCGCTCATCGGCTACTCGATGGGAGCATATCTCGGTGTCATGCTCGCGTCCGACGAGCCGTTGGTGCACGCACTCGTACTGGCAGCGGGCGGCGACCTCCCTGATGAGCTTCCATTTGCCGCACTCATCCGCAAGATGGTCGATCCCATTGGCGCGATCCGGCGCTATGCGGGAAGGCCGCTACTCATGGTAAACGGCCGGAACGACCGTACAATTCGCGCCGCGCAGGCCGAGCGGCTTTACGCAGCGGCAGCGGAGCCCAAGAGCATTCTGTGGTATGACGGTGGCCACTGGCTGCCAGACGGCGCGGTCCGGCAGGCCGCGGCCTGGGTGGCCGAGTCGCTGGGCTGATGGGTGCGTCGTAGTGTAGCGGCGATGCTACATACTGTCTTTCGCCGAGCGCACTGCTGCAGGCAACAGACGTTTCTGTTGCACCACGCAGGCGCATTTGCCGCTTTTGTAAGTCATTAATGAGCAACGAGATAGCGTGAATACTGCTCGTGCGGAGTCAACTGTTCCCGCGTCTGGATAACCGCGTTGGCAGGATTTGCTGTGTGGCACGCCCCTTCCACTAGCATCCGCCAGTACGGGAGAGTAGGACGCGGACCGGGGGGTCACGCGCAACACGCAACTTGGGCCCGGTCTCACATGAGACCGGGCCCAAGTTGCGTGTGCTCAGCCGTCCAATCGTCCAGGTTCACGCGCTATAGCTGTTCGAGAGCTCGCGTCTCTTACGCAGCGCGAGACTTGATGTTCGTCGCCGAGGTGGATTCAGTGCCGCGCATGCTGCTGTCGACCAGCTCCGTGAGCTTGGCCGTGACCGCCGCCGTTGCCGTCTGGGTGACGGCCTTTAATATGCGGTCGAGCGCACTTCCGGCGTTCGTGTTCACGTCATGCGCGCTGTGCCTGATCTGAGAGCGCACATCTATTGCCGCCTGCTTCGCCGCTCCCGTGGTTGCGAGCAGCACGCCCGTGCCGAATGCGACCCCTACGAGCACGAGTGGATGATCATCAAGCACGTGCCGGGGATTGACCTTGCGCTCGAGTGCCGCGATGGTGCTCCCGACACGCGCACGGGTGCCCTCTAGCTCGCGGCGGATTTCGTCGGATGTTTCAGCCATTCAGCCGTTTCCTTGATAGATGTTGCAGTCTCATGGGGCGTTAACCGCGTCGCGGATAGCGCACTCATGCCATGTTTGAGGCATAGCCAGCCGGCAAGGCTGAGTACGACGGCGACAATCAGTGCCGCGAGCCAAGTGCGCCCGCCGACTGCCTGCGCAATCGCGAGAATCAGAAAGGCAACGAGTGCGCCCGACCCGGCCAGCGCCAGGCCCACGCCACCGCCTACCCACACCGAGCCACGCTTGAGTCCAAGTACAGACTCGAACGTCTCGGTGCGGGCCAGACGAATCTCTTGCCGGACGAGCTGCGCGGTACCGTCGGACAGGTCGTGCAGTAGCTGCACGATCGACCTGTCCTGTGGTGTTGCGTGCGTGACCGGGGAAGCCATAACTACCTCTTGGCTGCGCGGCCCAGCAGGAATCCAGCGCCTATCGCCATGGCGAGCGTACGCGCGGGATGATCGCGCACCTGCTGCTCGAGCTTCTGCGTAAGGTCGTCAACATCGATGTTGTTTATCAGACGCGACGTAACGTCGCTCGCCTTCTGCTGCAACTGGCCAACTGCATCCTCGGCGCTACTGATTCCCTGCTTCACGGTGTCCTTGGCCTGGTCCATGGAACTCCCCCCACCCTGGCCGCCACGTCCACTCGTCGACTGGCCGAACGACACGTCATCCGATTTCCCCGTGCTGGAACTCCCCATCGACCCTGAGTTCATACCCGTCCCCGTGTTGCCTGAGCCGGAATTAGTCGATGAGTTCGTGCTGGAGTTCTGGCCACTCGTTCCCGCTGTGTCAAAATTCGGTGTTGTCATTGTCTCCCCTTTAGGAATGCGCCGTGCACGCGGGCGGTACGCTACCGCGAGATGCGTGCTCTGATGTGGAACACCTCGGGCATATGACATGCCATCCGCTCCGGACGCGCTCAATCCGCCATTCTCCGGCTGGCTGCAGTACCCGCCGCGATAGACGGGGCGCCACTTGTCCCTACAACGTGAGCCTCCGGCGGCCCGTAATTGAGGCATGACCCATTCCCGTCGCGACTTTATCAAATCCGTTTCGGCTGTTGCCGCCGCCGGTGCCCTCGGCACGCGTGGCACCGGCACGGTGGACCGGCTCCTCACCCCGCAGCCGCCCTCCGTCGGTGACCCGGCGTTTCGCGAGTTGACCCAGGTAGCGCTCGACGCCGCGCGAAGCGCTGGAGCCACCTACGCCGACGTCCGTATATCCGCTCGTCGCTCGCAGAACATCAGTACACGCGAACACCGGCTCCAGAACGTCAGCGACAGCGACACATTTGGCTTCGGCGTGCGCACTGTCGCCAACGGTGCATGGGGCTTCGCCGCGAGCAACGTCATCACCAAGGATGAAGTGGCGCGCGTCGCCCGCAGCGCGGTCGCCATGTCCAAGGCAAACAGTACGGTCCAGCTGCGGCCCGTGGTGCTCGCTGCGGTCACGCCCACGCCGAACGGCGAGTGGAAGAGCCCCATCCAGGTGGATCCGTTCACTGTCCCGATTGCCGATAAGGTTGGACTCCTGCTCGCGGCCAATGCAGCCGCACTCAAGGTGACAGGAGCCCGCTTTGTGAACTCGGGCATGTTCTTCCTCCGCGAGGAGAAGACGCTGGCCACCAGCGACGGAACCTTCGTGGTGCAGACCATCTACCGTACACTCCCGAACATGACAGTGACGGCGGTGTCGCCCGATTTCACCGATTTCGAGACCCGGCAGTCCAATGACATCGCGCCCATGGGGCTGGGCTACGAGCACGTCACAAACGCTAACCTGGTCACCAACGCCACGCGCTGGGCTACCGAGGCGGTGCAGAAGCTGAGTGCCAAACCGGTGCAGGTCGGGCGCTACGATCTGGTGCTGCATCCCACACACCTCTGGCTCACCATCCACGAATCAGTCGCACATCCCACCGAACTCGACCGCGCACTCGGTTACGAGGCCAACTACGCCGGGACGAGCTTTGTATCGCCGCCGGAAAAGACGCTCGGGAAGGTCAAGTTCGGCAGCGACCTCATGAATATTCGCGGAGACCGTTCGCAGCCGGGCTCGCTCTCAGCCGTTGGGTGGGATGACGAAGGAGTGAAGCCGGACGACTTCATGATTATCAAGAACGGAGTGCTGCACGATTATCAGACCACGCGCGACCAGGCAACACAACTGGACTGGTGGTACAAGTCGCAAGGACTGCCTACGCGTTCGCATGGCTGCTCCTACGCCCAGTCGTGGCAGGACGTTCAGTTTCAGCGCATGCCGAACGTGTCGCTCTTGCCGGGTGAGAAGGACAACAAGTGGGAGGATCTGATCGCGGCCACCGATCGCGGGATCGCCATCATGGGCGACGGCTCGTTCTCCATCGACCAGCAGCGTTACAACGCGCAGTTCGGAGGCCAGCTGTTCTACGAGATCAAGGGCGGCAAGATCGTTGGCATGCTCAAGGATGTGGCCTACCAGATGCGCACCCCCGACTTCT
>JBPCQO010000080.1:0-23937 GCA_050998035.1 Gemmatimonadaceae bacterium
CGCCCATTGCTTCACGAGAGTTGGTGGCGATTATCCAGTCCGTGGTCGGGAAAGCGGACGAAATCATCGGCAGCGTTGACCCCGAGGCCCTCCTCAGTAGGAGACGGATACAAGATCATGACGTGAATGTGCTCCAAGCGATCTATCACGCTGTGGAGCATTTCGGAATGCACACAGGACAGATCATCGTTTTGACCAAGATGAGAGATGAACGGGATCTGAACCTGTGGGGACGTCAGAACAGCATATCACGCTGAGTGCAGCACTGCCGGTCGGCGCGCCGGATCCGTCCCCAAATCAGTTCATCCGGATTTTCTTATCGAACTCCCGACGGGCCTTCTCGACGTGATTGAGATTCTCGGCGGCCCATACCCAAACGCCACAGAACGCCGCCCCGAGGCCCATGCCGAGCTGGGTGAGCTTGTACTCGACCTTGGGCGGCACGACGGGATGAACGGTACGTATTAGTAGTCCATCACGCTCCATCTGCCGCAGCGTTTGCGTGAGCATCTTCTGGCTCACTCCCTCGACCAGCTCGCCCAATCTGGTGAAGCGTAGTTCCCCTTTTTCGGCCAACACCTCAAGGATCAGCATCGTCCATTTATCTGCGACGCGACCGATCAGGTCGTTGACCAGAGCTTCGATTCGTGGATCGAGATCTTCCGGCGGGATCGAGGCCGCATAGGCCTTTGCGACTGTGATCTGCTCTTCGGTGAACCGGGGACTCTTGCTCATCATTGATACTCTCTCATAGGTAAGTATAGCACCTTATGGTGCCTACTTTCTGTTGGAGAGTGTAGCCTGCTAGAATGCAAGAGGCAAGCACGACAACGAATCGAGGAATCCCATGAAGCTAGAAAACAAGACGGTCCTGATAACCGGCGGAACGAGCGGAATTGGTCTGGAGTTGGCCAGGCAGCTTCTACAGCGCCGCAACACGGTCATTGTCACGGGCCGAGACCAACACAAGCTGCATGCCACTGGGCGTGCGCTACCGGGTGTCCACGTTTTCCAGAGCGACGTGAGCGATCCGGCCGCGATCACCGTGCTGCGCGATCGCGTTGTTGCGCAATTCCCGGCGCTCAACGTCCTCGTGAACAATGCCGGGATCATGCGTAACCTGAACTTCAACAGACCCGACGGTCTGGACGACGTGACGCGAGAGATCGAGACTAATCTGAGTGGCCCGGTGCGAATGGTCGAACACTTTCTACCTCACCTCAAGAGCCGCGAAAACGCGCTGATCGTCAACGTCTCTTCTGGCCTCGCCTTCGTACCGTTTGCACTCTCACCCATCTATTCGGCGAGCAAGGCCGCAATTCATTCCTTCACTCAGGTCCTGCGCGCACAACTCGCCGGTACGAGCGTGACCGTGATCGAACTGGCGCCGCCACCAGTCGAAACAGCGCTGTTCCGTGGTGAGTTCGCGGAAGAGCTGAAAGGTGAGAAAGCGATGGATGCGGGTGTATTCGCCGCACGAGCCGTTGCCGGCATCGAGGCGGGCAAGCTCGAAATCCGGCCGGGCATCAGCAACGTGCTCAATATCATGAGTCGCGTCGCACCGCGGTTTGCGTTCAACCAGATGGCGAAGATGCTACCGCCGAAGAATGGGGCCGTCACTCGACTGAACCAAAACGCCGCCCCACCCGACGGTGCCACACGTTCTAACTCCCACTGAGTCGATCGTCTCCGTCGAAATGACGGATCTGATACCTGCGGGATGCGCTGGTTGTCTTAGTCACAGCCAGGATGTGTTTCGAACATCGAGGTGACTGGCATGCTCGGCGGCCACGCCGTTCCGTGTTCGGCCCGGGTGTTGCGGCAACGTGTCAGTATTGCACGTTTGTTTGACGATTGATACAGCCGATAATGACCGCAATTTCCGCCGCCGAAGACATCCGCCCCTTACCGGTCCCGGCCGGGATCTTCCCGACCCTTACAGCTGCACAGTTAGCTCGCCTTGCTGTTCATGGACAGACTCGTCGAGTCGAGAACTCGGAAGTTCTCGTCGAAGCGGGCGATCGGGACCCGGCGGTCTTCGTGGTGATATCCGGCGAGCTCGAGGCCGTCCGGGTCTCGGACGCGGTGCACGAGCTGGTCGCCACGTTTGGCCCGGGGCAGTTTACCGGTGAGGCGAACGTGCTCCTTGGTCGGCGCGGATTCATGCGAATTCGAGCGTCCCGAGGTGGTGCGGTGCTCGTGATCACTCGGGACGATCTCCTCGGCATCGTACAGAGCGACAGCGAGCTGGGCGACATCTTCATGCGGGCTTTCATCCTGCGCCGCGTGGAGATGATCGCACGCGGCTTCGGGGACGCCGTGCTCGTCGGCTCTAGTCACTCTGCGGGAACGCTCCGGATCAAGGAGTTCCTGACTCGCAATGGGCATCCCTATGCCTACATTGACCTCGACACGGACGCAGACGTCCAGACTCTGCTGGACCGCTTTCATGTCAACGTAGAGGACATACCCGTACTGATCTGCCGTGGTGTGACGGTGCTCCGCAATCCGGCGGATCAGGAGGTCGCCGCCTGTCTTGGATTCAACGAGGCAATTGATGAAACCACCGTCCGGGACCTCGTGATCGTAGGCGCAGGGCCAGCAGGGCTTGCCGCGGCGGTGTACGGCGCCTCCGAGGGACTTGATGTGCTCGTGATCGAGGCTGATTCGCCGGGCGGGCAGGCTGGCTCCAGTTCCAAGATCGAAAACTATCTGGGCTTTCCGGCGGGAATATCCGGCCAGGATCTCTCTATGCGCGCCTACGCGCAGGCACAGAAGTTCGGGGCTCAGGTCTTGATTGCAAAGGATGCGACGCTGTTCGAGTGCCGGCGGAAACCGTACACCATCGTGATTGACAATGGTTCGCGAGTGATGGCCAGGACGCTCGTCATTGCGACCGGTGCGCAGTACCGGACACTGCCGTTTGATGGCTCATCGCGGTTTGACGGATCTGGAGTGTACTACAGTGCGACATTCGTAGAGTCGCAACTGTGCCGCGGTGCGGAAGTGATCGTTGTAGGGGGCGGCAACTCCGCAGGACAGGCCGCCGTGTATCTCGCGCAGACCGTCGGACGCGTTCACATGCTCATCCGGGGCGACGGACTGGCGGAGAGTATGTCACGCTACCTGATTCGGCGTATCGAACAGAGTCCGACGATCGTTCTGCACACGCGCACGGAGGTTGTCGCTCTCGAGGGCAATGATCATCTCGAGCGTGTGCGCTGGCGAGACGAGGTTACCGGTGACACGGAGATCCGCGCTATCCGCCACGTCTTTGTAATGATAGGGGCCGTCCCCAATACACAGTGGCTGGGCGAGTGTGTCACACTTGATTCGGCGGGATTCGTCAGGACCGGTCCGTCCCTAATGCCGGAGGACCTCGCGGCTGCGCACTGGCCTCTGGCGCGACCACCGCATCTACTGGAGACGAGTCTGCCAGGTGTGTTCGCTGTGGGCGACGTACGTAGCAACAACATCAAGCGTGTCGCCTCGGCGGTTGGCGAGGGGTCAAGCGTGATCGCGCTGGTACACCAGGTACTTCATGGGTGAAGCACCTGGCGTGCGAGACAACTGCTGACGGTTGCGCGGCGCGCGACGGCGAGCGCCGACCCCAGGGCTAGTTGCGCGACTCAGCACTCGAGTAGTCGGTGTATCCATCCGCAAACCCGTGCGCACCCGGTGCGTAAAACGTGGCCGGGTCGGGCTGAGCCAACGACGTACCGCGCTTCAGGCGCTCAACCAGATCTGGGTTGGAGATGAACGGACGCCCCATAGCCACCAGGTCGGCATCGCCGCTGTCCAGCGCTGCGTCGATCGCCGCGACCGTATTGAATCCTCCGTTCAGTATCAAGGTGTTGGTGAATGTGCTGCGAATCGCGTGCAGCGTGTCGGCTGACACTCCCGGAGCACCCATGCTCGCCTGCCTGATCAGGTGCATGTACACCACGCCGAGCTTTCGCAGCTCCTCCGCCAGGTACGTGTAAGTCTCGTGGAGGTCAGGATAGGTCGGCATGTCGTTGAACACGCTCCACGGCGAGAGCCGGATGCCCGTGCGCTCGGCTCCAATGACCGCAGCAACCCCGCGAGTCACATCCAGCACGAAGCGGGCGCGGTTTTGTACGCTACCCCCGTAATCATCGGCGCGCTGGTTCACGTTCGGGTTCAGGAATTGTTCGAGCAAGTAGCCGTTGGCCCCGTGTAGCTCCACGCCATCGAAACCGGCTTGCATGGCGAGTTTGGCGCTATGCACGAATTCATTACATACTCGACTCAGATCTTCGGAATCAAGAGCGCGCGGCATGCTGTTCGGCTTCATCTGCTCCTGATCGGTCCACATGTCGCCGGCTGCGGCAATCGCGGAGGGAGCCACTCCCTGGGCTCCAGCTGGCAGGTTGAGTGCGTGGAAGACGCGACCGGTATGCATGAGCTGCACGAATATGCGGCCGCCACGCTGGTGCACGGCGTCGGTGACGGTCTTCCAGTGAGCGACCTGTTCCTGGTTGAACAGCCCTGGAATACGAGCGTAGCCCAATCCCTCGGCCGCCGGCGCGGTGCCCTCCGTGACGATGAGGCCGGCCGTCGCTCGCTGGCTGTAATACTCGGCCATCATCTCGTTGGGAACGTTGCCCAACGCGCGGCTGCGAGTCATGGGAGCCATCACGATGTGATTGGCGAGGGTCAGTGAGCCGAGCTTAGCCGGCTCAAACGCTTTGTGTGACATGGGTGCAGAGTGGGAAGTGGCCGTTTAAAGGCGTGAGAATCAGGGACGAATGCGTAATGGCTTTTTGTTTCAGAACAGCGCGTTCCCACCGGCCTGGCCGCGCTCACGTCATCGCTTCGCGAGCGTCAGCGGTGCCGCGTCGCGAATCGTGACCGTCTGCAGCATCAGGACGAGTGAGAACCTCGAGAACTTGGTCCTGATCAGCACTGGCAGATGCCGATCGTCAGTCGAGAACCACACTTCGGCGTCGCCCTTGTCAGAGAAGATGCCGCTGGTCCTGATGCTCGGACGAACCACCATTGCGACGTACGTTCCCGCGCCTACGGCAACGGTGTCTTCACGGAGCGCGGTAAGCACGACCGGGTTCCTGTCGGGAATGAAGTAGCGGTCGTTGCGGACGGTGTCACCAACGTGTAGCCCGGCCGTGCGAACCGCGTAGATAAACGAGCCATCATCGAGCGGATTGGCTACACTCGGCTGCGGATCTCCGCTGTTCTTCTGATACTCTGCGCGTTCGGGATACAACTCGTAGGTTGTGTTGCGATGATAGCGACCTTCCGAAATCGTCTGCTTGTATCGAAGCGATGACAGAGTTTCAACATCCATCCAGCTTTCGTAGATATCGTGCACGCGGAAGAAGAGAACTCCTCCGTCGATTGTGAATGCAACGTGGTAGGCTGGACGGCCACGTACGATGTCGATCCCTTCCACGCGCATGCGCGCCGTGCCGGCGGGGATTTTTCCGAATGTAGCGCGGAATACCAACTCCTCACCGACGGCAAATGGCACCGGTGCTCGGTGCTTGACTGTGACAGCCTCGACAATCGCGACGTTCTGCGCGTGAAGGAGCAGGGGCACGGTTGTGACGAGCGGCGCCATGGCGAGCACGGCACGCATCAGGGAAGTGTAGGGGCGAATGGTGGACATCATCAGAGTC
Organism: Gemmatimonadaceae bacterium; assembly: GCA_050998035.1. GTDB lineage: Bacteria > Gemmatimonadota > Gemmatimonadetes > Gemmatimonadales > Gemmatimonadaceae > Fen-1247. Next base: position 5,658 of record JBPCQO010000080.1, read on the forward strand.
CTGCGGATGCGGAGGAGCCTGGGATCAGCGCCTCAGCGGCTGCTCCGCGGTTAGGAATTGTTGTCGAATTCCGGTTCAACTCAGCTATCGCGCGTTTAGGCGCGCTAGCTTCCTACACTGAACCGTACACACGGTGGATAGTACGGAGATGAACTAAGTGTTTAAAAGAAGGCTCAGGGAGTACTGAAGCCCGAAAGCACCTTCAAAAAGTTTGAACGATCGTTCTCTGGTATGTGACCTGCGAAATCAGCCTGGACGGTGTTGAGAGCCGCTGTACCAGCCGCAAACCGCTCGGCGCCGAGCTTCGTGACCTGAGCGCGTATGGCACGCCGATCATCCGGATCATCCACGCGCTCGACAAAGCCATCGGCCTCAAGCCGATCGACAAGCTGGGTGATGTTGGAGCGGACGCACTTCCGGCATTCGGCCAGCCCGCTCAAGGACATGGACCCGCCCGCCGCAGTGAGTTGCTTGAGCGTCATGTACTTGGACATGGACAAGCCGAGCGAGTCGAGAGCACCTTCCACTCGCTCCTCGAGCGCGTGGGCAGCTTCAAGCAACCCGAGCATCTCGAACCCGCCAGCCGCAGGTGCCAGATCCGCATCAGCATTGTTCATACGGTGAATAGTACATGTGCGAAATCTGATGTCAATCCCCGACATCGTGACCACCCGCACGGAGTTCCCAGCTCGCCCTCGGCACCGGAGCCTAGGCTTTACCAGCAACGACCCTCGCCACCCACGGTGTGCGCCCGGAAGGCGACGCCTGCTGGAGCTGAGCAGCGTGCCGCCGCACCGATCACCGCGCGGCGCACACACTACATGAGGGCGAAAGCCAAAGAGCGAGCTCACGAGTAACGCACCCAGAACATCACTGGATCGCCGCGTCTGATCGAAGTCTCATCGATGCCTTGAGCGTTCAGCTTGCCTTTTCCGTTGCAGTAAACATGGACCGCGTCCAGGCACTGTACTCCGTTTCCGAAGTTTCCCACCGCATGCGCGCGGCCTCGGCGGTGTCACAGCCTACCTGTATGCGCAGTTCCTCCGTCTCATCCGACGCTGCGGCGACTATGGCCTCGGCCACCTCATCCTCCGTTCCAAGCCCTTCCGGAGACCGACCCAGGAACATCGCCATGATCTGCTCGACAAATGGTTGATACGATGATGGGAAAGGAATGGTTTCCGAAATCTCCCGCGTGTGCTGCAGGAAGTTTGTCTCCTTCACCATCCCTGGCTCGATCAGTTTGACTGACACGTTCTGTGTTGCCAGTTCGTACGCTACACTCTCGGTAAATTCTTCGATCGCGTGCTTGGAAGCACCATAGATCGACATCAGCGGCTCCGGCCTGATGCCAGAACCGGAGCTGACATTGATGAAACGGCCGCCGCCATTCGCCTGAAAGTGCGGCATCGCTGCCTGCATCACCTGCATGTAGCCGAACACGTTCGTCTCGAACAACGATCGCACAGCCTCCATGGGTGTTGCTTCGAAAACCGAGAAGAGACCGCGGCCAGCATTGTTCACAACACAGTCGAGCTTACCGAATCGCTCGACCGCCTGAGCAAACGCCGCCTTGATCGATCCGATGTTTTCCACGTCCAGTTCGAGCAGCAGAAGGTCTTCCGAGGGCTCGCCGTCGTGCCACTCAGAGGTATTTCGCATGGTCGCTGCGACCCTCCAGCCCGCCTTAAGGAACTCCAACGCGGTGGCCCGTCCGAACCCGGAAGAGCACCCTGTTATTAGCACTGTCCGCTTGCTCATGGTTGGTCCCAATTGAGGATTGTGTTCCAGCTTCTCATCAAGGCTAGTATTCCTTAGCAGGACGGTCTATGCTCAAGCGTACTTCATTCTTTCTCGATCGTCCGGATTTCTAATGGATCCATTGGCTCAGTTGGTGAATCTGCTCCGGCCCAAAACTCTGCTCTGGAAGAGGATTGAAGGACGCGGTTCCTGGGGGCTCACCTTCCGGGCGAATGAGGAAGTCAACTTCGGCACGGTGCTCAGCGGTTCCTGCGTACTGCTCCGGGCCGGCAAGCCTCCGCTTCCAATCCGGACAGGTGACTTCCTGCTGCAGACCAAACCTCTTACCTACACGCTGGCGAGCGACGCTCACGCTAATCCGGAGGACGCAGAGACTGCTCTGGCGGCGTCCAGTGACAGACAGCTGAAGCTTGGAACGGGTGCTCAGATATCTGCCGAGGTCCTTGGCGGACACTTCACCTTCGAAAGCGTGAACAGGGAACTGCTCACGGATCTTCTACCGCCGCTCGTTCACGTTCCTTCGACCGACGAGGTGGCAGGCAGGGTACGATCGATGCTTGCGCTGGCGGCGGAGGAGTCCAAGCACACACTTCCAGGGAGTGACGTGGTGCTAGCTCACCTTATGGAGATAATTCTCATCGAGATTCTCCGGAGCGGTCTGGCGCACGGTGATGCTCGCCCACAGGGCATGTTCGCGGCGTTGATTGATCCGCAGCTCGCAGTCGTCCTTCGTGCCATTCATCAGAATGTCGCACGGCCGTGGACGGTCGCCCAGCTGGCACGTCTTGCGGGGATGTCGCGGTCAGTTTTTGCAGCGCGCTTTACAGAGACCGTAGGCAGGAGCCCAATTGATTACATCCTCAATTGGCGAATGGCGATCGCGAAGGACGCAATACGGGGCGGGGGCCTGACTTTCTCGGAAGTCGCTGTCTCGGTCGGCTATCAGTCCGCAGGCGCCTTCAGCACGGCATTCAGGCGGGTTATCGGTTGTTCGCCGAAAGTGTTTGCGGATTCCGTAAGAGATTCCCGAACGCGGCTCGGCTTTCGGTAGCCACGGCTCGATCATCCCCGCCCGAACAGCCGTCATCCCCCGTTATCGTCGTTGCGGACCAGGTGTCAGCCGTCGACCGAAGCGGCGTGCTCCAGCTCCGCGTCTTCGATGTAGAGCGTCATTACACGCTTCAGTTCCTCGAGCACCTGTCCCAAGTGCGGCCACGCCAGCACGCGGGTTCACAGCAAATACCGGCGGACGTTGGCAGATCGGCGCCTACTGCGGATCCGACTGCTGCACCTCCCGCACTCCCAACCAGGCAGATCGGAGGGCGTCGAGTGCCGGCGCGAGGAGTTGGCCCGCCGCTGTAAGCTGGTACCGAGTTGGTTCGGCCGGAGCATGCTCGATGATGCCTGCGGTCTCGAGCTCCTGAAGCCGCTCGCCAAGGACGCGGTCTGACAGTCCTGGGATCGCGTGGTGGATCTCCGAGAAGCGCGCTGGCTGGCGCACCAGGACGTCCAGGATCAGTCCGGTCCATCGCTTCCCGAGCAGCGCGAAAGCGCCCGTGAGGATCGGACATGCCTCCAGCGAGGACGGATCGGCCGACTCATGACTCCCGGCCTTGCCTGGGTGCTGGTTACGTCTTGGCATAATCAACTGTAGTCAGTGCGTAGAGGAAAAATAGGTGCTGAGATCGAGAGCCAGACACCCATCGCTTGCGTTGTATCCTTGGAAGCCCTAGCTTCAACTCGTCACCGACAAAAAGTAGGTGATAGAATGCCTACCTTCTAACTTGAGGTGCGGACGCATGACGAGCGCGAACCCCACGATCCTTGCCGTCGGCGCAGCAGGGCGCTTTGCCGGTCTGGTGGTACCCGAACTTGCCAGGCGTGGCGCCAGAGTTCGCGGGCTCGTCCGCAGGCCCTCGGAAGCTGACGATGTGCGCAAACATGGTGCGGCGGAGGTGGCAATCGGCGATCTCACGGATCGAGTGAGTCTTGACTCAGCGCTTAAAGGCGTAGACTCGGTCTTCTACATCGCGCCGGCCTTCCTGCACAACGAGGCCGAGGTCGGCAAGGGGATGGTGGACGCTGCGAAACAGGCGGGTGTGCGCCGCTTCGTCTTTTCGTCCGTCATCGATCCCGTAATCAGTGTGCTGATCAACCACTCCGCCAAGGCGCCAGTAGAGGAGGCGATCATTGTGTCCGGCATGGAGTACGTCCTGTTGCAGCCCACGGTTTTCTTCCAGAACCTTGCCGGGAGCTGGCCGAGGGTGGTCCAGACCGGGGCGTACGCCGAGCCGTGGTCGGCGGAGACCCGATTTAGCCGAGTTGATTATCGCGACGTGGCCGAAGCCGCCGCGATCGCGCTGATGGAGGACCGGCTGACGTACGGAACGTATCAACTGTGCGCCGAAGGCAACCTCAATCGCCACGATGTGGTGGCCCTAATGAGTGAGGTCCTGGGGAGGGAGGTCGTGTCACACGACGTGGACCCGGCCGTGGCCGACCCTCCAAGTCCCGACGGGAAGCCGTCACCTCTGAGAGAGATGTTCGACTGGTACAACAAGCGCGGCCTGCTGGGGAACGCTCTCACCCTCCGTGCCATACTCGGCCGCGAGCCGCGAACATTGCGCGCGTTCATCGAAGAACTCGCCACGCAGGCGGCATGATAGTAACACCTCACACACAGGAGTAGCGCAATGATCGCCGGATCCAACACCACCACCCAACCCGCCTCAACAATTCCGCCAGATGATCCGCAACGGGATCTCACAGTTGCGCGACGCGACGAAGACCAGGCCTTGCCGCACCTCGGCATAGTCGGAGACACATACACGATCCTCGTATCGGGCAATGACACCGCCGGCCGCTACTGTCTCATCGACATGTACGTCCCGCCTGGCGGAGGTCCTGGTCCCCACCGGCACGATTTTGAGGAGATGTTCAGCGTCCTGGAGGGCGAGATCGAGACCACATTCCGCGGCGCGAAATTGGTCGTGCGCGCCGGCGAAACGATCAATATTCCATCCAATGCGCCGCACCAGTTCACCAACAAGAGCAACAAGCCCGCGCGGCTCCTGTGCATCTGCTCGCCGTCCGGGCAGGAGGAGTTCTTCATGGAAATCGGCGCGCGCGTCGCGACTCGGACGATGCCTCCGCCAAAGCTCGATGCGGTCGCCGAAGCGGCATTCATGGCGAAGGCCAAAGCACTCGCCCCGAAATACCGAACGGAGTTGCTCCAGCACGCGTAGGCGGACGCCGCACCACTGCACTTCAGGCCAAAGCGTATAGCGGTGTCAGGGCCAGCGTTTACGTGCTCAGAGCCCTTTAGCCCGCGCGGCCTGGTACCACCCCAAATGAGAGATAGCTCCACAATGTCCCTGACTGACTTCCGCACGCTCGGCCGTTCCGGTTTGATTGTAAGCCCGCTCTGCCTGGGCACCATGACCTTCGGCCCCAGCAGGTGGGGCGCTGATGAGGCGACTTCGCGCGCCATCTTCGATGCTTATCGGGGCGCTGGCGGCAATTTCGTCGACACAGCCGACATCTACTCAGGCGGTGCCAGTGAGGAGCTGGTCGGCAAGTTCCTGAAGGACACGGGGTCTCGCGACAATGTCGTCCTGGCCACCAAATTCGGGTTCAACGCGTCGGCCAGTCCGCTCCAGGCGACGCACGCTGGAGGCGGAAATCCCAACGCAGGCGGAGCAGGATCGAAAAACATTCATCGCGCGCTGAATACATCGCTCAAGCGCCTTAACACCGACTATGTCGACCTGTACTGGATGCACATCTGGGATGGCGTCACGCCAGTCGAAGAGATCGTGCAGACTCTGGGTGATCTCGTGCGCGCCGGGAAAATTCGCTACTACGCGTTTTCCGATATGCCTGCTTGGGTGGCAATGAAAGCGGCCACCATAGCCTCCGAACGGCACTCCCCGGGACCGGTTGCCATGCAGCTCGAATATTCTCTCGTCGCGCGTGACGTGGAAGGTGAACACATCCCCGCCGCCCGCGAAAGCGGAATGGGCGTGATGCCCTGGAGTCCGCTGGCGGGCGGGTTTCTCACCGGCAAATACCAGCGCGAAGACACCAGCGATACGGGCCGCCTAAGCGGTGCGAACCCGTTCGGCGACAGCAAGTTCACCGATCGCAACTGGAAGATTCTCGACGTTCTGAAAGTGGTGGCGAGCGAACTTGATCGTCCGGCGGCCCAGGTGGCGCTTGCCTGGGTCATGGCTCGTCCGTGCGTCACCTCGACAATCATCGGCGCCAGCAAGCTCTCACAACTCGAAAGCAATGTCGCGGCGACCGACGTCACGCTCAGCGGCGAGCACATGCAACGGTTGAACGAGGCCAGCGCTCCGCCCCTAAGCTTTTCGTCCAGCCTCACGATGCCGGCAATCCGCCGCATGATCTTTGGCGGCCACAATGTCTCAGGCTGGGGGGAATAGCCTGCTCGCGTTTACTTTCTCAAGCAACCGTTTCAGGCGCCTCGCGATCACCAAGGCACACGTTCGTCTTCGAAGAAAAAGCCGCCGGTCGGTCCTGAAGTATCCAGAGTCGCCAATCGGACGATTCCGGCTGCCGCCTGCTCCACCGTCCGGTAGCCGGTATGCCCGTTGAAATCGGTGGCGGTATAGCCTGGGTCGGCAGCGTTGACCTTGATGCCCTTCGACGCAAGTTCCTTTGCAAAGGAGACTGTGACAGCATTGAGCGCTGTCTTCGAAGTGTTGTAGCCAAGTACATTCACGCCGTAAAACTTATTGGCGGGATCAGAGAGCCAACCAAGTGAACCCAGCCCACTGCTGACCATGACGATGTTGGCGTTGCGTGCCGATGTGAGCAGCGGCAAGAACGCCTGTGTCACCCGTATCGGGCCGAACACATTGGTGTCGTAGACTTGTCGAACATCATCGACCGATTGTTGGCTTGGCACTGTGCGCTGCTCACCGGAAATGCCGGCATTGTTAATCAATACGTCCAGTTTGCCGTCTTCCTTCTGGACTCGAGCGGCAGCATCGTGGACGCTAGGGTCGCGGGTGACGTCGATGGGCAGCACCCGTACATCATGTCCTTCGGCTCTCAGCCGTCCTGCTGCCACCTCGCCGCGCTCTGCGTCTCGGCTACCAAGCCAAATCCGATAGCCCAGTCGGCCGAGCTGGCGGGCGGTCTCGTAACCAATACTCTTGTTGGCGCCCGTGATGAGAACCGTTCTGCCTGTCATGTCATCTCCTGCGGAGGATTGAGGCTCAAGGCGATAGTGGTCGTCGCGAGCAGTAAAGCCGCTTGGTTCGCGCCGAGCGTGTAGAAGGCTCCGTAAAAACCCAGACATATGCAATCTGGTGATCAGAACCGGGCGAAAGCGCAGGTCAAGGGTTTCAGACGGTCATCCCGCCCGAAACCTCGATGCGCTGGGCGTTGACCCAACGATTATCGTCCGAAAGCAGCGAGGCGATCATCGGACCGATGTCGTCGGGCAGGCCGACGCGGCCAAGCGCGGTGATGCTTGCGATTTGTTTGTTGACCTCGGGATTGTCACGCACCATCCCGCCGCTGAAGTCCGTGGCGATCGCGCCAGGCGCGACGGTGTTGACCGCGATTCCACGCGGACCAAGCTCCTTCGCCAGATAGCGCGTCAGGACCTCGATCGCGCCTTTCATAGACGCATACGACGCACTGCCGGAATAGGAGAAGCGGGTCAGACCCGAGGAAATGTTCACGATACGGCCGCCGTCATTGATCAATGGCAGCAGCTTCTGCGTCAGGAAGAACACGCCCTTGAAATGGATGTTGTAGAGACTGTCCAGCTCTTCCTCGGTTGTCTTTTCGATCAGCGCGTGATGCGAAGTGCCGGCGTTGTTGACGAGATAGTCGAAGCGTTGCGCTCCAAGCTCTTTCAGCGCTGCGCGCACGTTGTCCACGAATGGGCCGAAGTTGCCGACGCTGCCTGTGTCGAGCTGCAAGGCGATGGCCTTTTGTCCGGCTGCACGGACCTCGTCGACCACCTTGTCAGCTTCTGCCCGTTTCGAGTGGTAGGTAAAAATCGAGTTCACGCCGCGCTTGGCAACGCTCAGCACGGTGTTGCGACCCAAGCCACGGCTGCCGCCGGTGACCAGTGCGATCTTGGCGCTGGTATTGGTTGCATTTACTGTGTCATTTGTTGGCATTCGTAACTCCTCGCTGGATTGTCGGGTTGAATTTCTGCGCGTACCAAGGGCAACACGCTAAACCCTTTGTCGGAGCGTTGCGCCGGTCAACGATGCGCTTCAATGCGGCGCTACGCTCGTACCAAGCTGGCCAAACTATATCCCCAGATCGCATGATCACTGTGGCACTCCGCTAGCTGCTACAGCCTCCGTTAGGAATACTGCATATTTGTCAGATCCTCAATCAGCCCCGGCCCAGTCGGCTCCCAACCCAGCGTTTTGCGCGTCCACTCGCTCGAAGCTGGCATATCCAGCCCCGCGAAGTGCGCAAACCACCCGAAGTGCTCTGCTGCCCTCTCCGGATCGATCGACACCACCGGCATCTTCAACCCTTTCCCGAGCGTCTCTGCGATCTCGCGTAGCGCCACGCCTTCTTCCTGCACCGCGTGATACACCGTCACGCCCGGTCCCGTCTGCTCAACCGCGAGACGATACAGGTGAGCTACGTCTTTCAGCGGAGCCGCGGCCCATCGGTTCGCACCATTGCCGACATAAGCCGAAACGCCCTTCTCGCGAGCAATTTGGGTCAGCAGCACCACAAGTCCCTGCTTGCGCGTGTCATGCACCTGCGGAAGGCGCACAATCGCCACACGCACACCCCGCTCGGCTACGGGCTTGGCTGTCTGTTCAGGCTGCCGCGGTATCGTAGCCGAGTTCGCTGGCGGATCGCCCTCTGTGCGCACATGCCCCGGTCCGCCGCTCGTCAGTCCCGTCCCGGAGGTCACGACCAGCAGCTTGCCTGGTTCAAGGACGGAACCTAGCGCCTCAATAGCCTTGCGCTCGTCCTCCCCATTCTGCGCGAACTTTGAAAAGTCGTGATCGAACGCCAGATTTACCACGGCATCCATGCCAGTCGCTCCGCTGCGCAGACTGTCCAAGTCCTGAAGGTCGCCGCGATGCACTTCGGCGCCCGCTGCTTGCAACTGCTCTGCGCCAGCGTCGCTCCGCGCCAGTCCGCGCACCTGATGACCTGCCTCGATCAGCTCCTTCACCAGCTCCGTCCCGATGAATCCTGTCGCTCCCGTCACAAAAACTCGCATTGACTCGTCCTCCGCTGCTTGCTGGCGCGACTGGAAAGGCAGCTCGCCAGACGTGAAATCCGCCTGTCCGCATAAGCGGAGATAAGCTCCGTTTATAGAAGATTAGCGGAGACTGTCTACTGACTGCAGCCGGGCAGCGCTTTGCCGGCACGATGCCGCCGCTCGCAGCTCTTCGAGCCTGGATGCTTCTATTCATCGATTACGTGGCCAGCAAGAAGCTCATCATTCCCGCCATGGACACCGTTGCGGGCGGCTCCATGCGCCTCATCGAAGGCGCACGCGGCCTGATCCACAGCGCATTCCTCGCTTTGGTCCAACGCGCGATCGACAGCGGCGATCTCCGCGCAGACACCGATCCCGATGACTTCGTCCGTGCGCTCGTCGGTGTCTTTGACACGACGGCTCAGCCGGGCCGGGAGCCGAGCGCCCGCCGTATCGTCGACATCCTCATTGCCGGCTCGCGCCCAACGAGACCCGCAATGACAGACGATGGAGCTGACGAGAATTCATGATGTTGCCGTCGACGTGCCGTACGAAGGGATAAGTCTCCATAACGGATTTCTCGTCAGTATGGCCATTAGTGCCGGGCGAGCAATGCTCGGGTGGGTCGCGCACGCGAGCCCGGCGAATCAGCGACGGGATCAGGAGTCACGCCGTCTCGGTCTCTCTCGAGCTACGGCGGCGGTGCCTTGCTAGACGCCGATCCTCACGCGTAGCTGGTATGTCCGTGGCCGGCCGTACAACGCCGGACTGAAGAATGCCCCTTTCAGAGCGTATTGCTTGTCGAACAGGTTGTCGATGTAGAACTCCGGCCGGACGACCGAGCGACCGAAGTTGAACGAATAGCCCGCGCTCAGGCTCGTAACTCCGTACGGCTTCACGTGTATGTCGCGATTGAAACCGAACAGGCCGGTGCTGTATGTCGCCGAATCGGGTGAGCCGCTGTTCGTGAGCCCCGATCCGTAGATCTCGGTTGCGCTCAGATAGAATGCGCCGGGCGAATAGGTTGCGCTCGCGGTCCCGCTGAGACGCTGATCGTGGTCCAGGTCGAACGTGCCACCGCCGGAATCCGGTGGGAAAAAACCGCCTGTGATTGGCGCCTCGCCCCACGCATGATTTAACGCGAGATTGACGTAGCCGCTGAATGGACCTGCCGGCCGTACCTCGATCACACTTTCGATTCCCGTCACGTGTACCTGCGAGATGTTCACTGACGTAAGCACACGCGAGTTGCCGATGGTCGCATCATCGATGCCCGGTTTGCTGTCCTTGTGATAGCCGCTGATTTTGGCTACCACACCGATCGGGAAACGGTGGAGATAACCGGCCTCGTAGAAGTCGTCGCGCTCTGGCAATGTCGGAACGGCGCCGCCTGGAATTCCGCCCTGCGCCAGGCTCGTAAGCGCGTACAGGTCTTCGACGTTGGTCGGCAGAAATTGCTTGCCGTAATACACGTAGAAGTTGTCCGCTGCCGTCGGGAAGTAGTTGAGCCGAACGCGCGGGCTCACCTGGGTCTGGTTGCTGGCGAAGGGCGCCTTGTGCCCGTCGTACCTGATGCCCAAATGCAGCTCGAACTTGTCGATGGGAGACACGATCGTCTGCGCGTAGAAGCTGATGTCGTGCCCGCTGATGCCGGAATTGGACGCGGGGCCAGCGCCACCGACACTGTCGAGAGTTGTGAAATCCTCACGTCCACGCGTGATCGAGGAGAGAGTGCCGAACTTGAAATTGAGACCGCGACGTGCTTGAATGCTGTAGTCGAGCTTCACACCGGTGACGTTGAACCTGCGGTTCTCGCTCAGGTTGTACAACGTGCTGTCGTTTCCGAACTGGAAGGACGCAGGGTCGTTGGATCCAGGGACGTACTCCAACGTTCCGTTACGGTAGAACACGCCCGCGAATAGCTCCGATGGCGTCGCTCCGCTTGGCGTCTCGGCACCCTCCAGACCGAATCGATGCGTCCAGCCAAGGTTCAGGAAGGCGTTAACATCCTGTTGACGATCGTGGTTAACGACGACGGCCGTGTCGGAGGGAATCTGGAAGCGTGTACGGGAGAGATTCCCCTCCAGGTTGATGACGTCGGAGGTGCTGGGTGCATACTGAAGCTTTCCGAAACCGAACTCGTCCTGGCCGTGGTTGTTCAGATTTACGACCTTGTATGCTGTCGAGTCGAAGAGATGTGGCTCCTGACGCATCCCTGTTTCCTGACGTGCACCTGAGAAGAAGTATCCAAGCTTCCCCTTGTTGCCACTTATATTGGCCGACTGGCCGTTGGTGTTGTAGTTACCACCGTAGCCTGCGATGCTGGCATGAAATCCTCCCGCGGGAATGCGCGTGGTGACGTTGACGATCGCGGCGTTCTTGTTGCCGTACTCGGCGTCCCATGCACCGGTGATGAAATCAATCTGACTGACGACCGATGGATCAAATAGCTCGTTGAGACTGCCCGAAATGCCAGCCGGGACCGGGACGCCATCTACATAGTACGTATACTCGGCGTGCTGTCCGCGGATGTGCACCTCTCCAGTCGGTGCCTTCACCGCGCCGGCGATCGACTGCTGTATGATCTGAGACGTCGTGTTAGTGGGCGAGCCATGATAAGCGTCCTGCTTGAAGCGCTGATTCCCAGCGCGCACGTCAATGCTCACCGGAGAACCCGCGGTGATCTGCTGAGCGGCGAGTGCAACAGCAACGGGAACGAGGGTGAAGTCGATGTGGGTTCCGCCGTTGTCAGACACAGTCGCCGTCCGCGTGACCGCGGCGAACCCGAGGAGACGTACCGCAACCGTGTACGTGCCAGCATTGAGATTCCGCACCTGATATTGTCCGAGCGCATCTGACGTTGTAACGGCGACAACATGCCCACCCTGCCGGATTGCGACCTCCGCGCTCGGGATGGGACTTCCACTGGCGCTGTCAATCACTGCTCCCGTGATGTTCCCAGGAGGTACCGGGGCGGCAGGCAGAGATAAGACCGGCCCTCTGATTGAGACTGAAGGAGCCGCCGCAGGCGTTACCATCGGCGTGCCCATGGCTGCGGCGGCGGCGCTAGTAGCGGCTGTGAGAGAGCCAACGCACAGCATTATCGAGGGGAACAAACGCATACGAATGCGATACATCAGTACTCCGTGTGGATGTGTGGTGTGAACTGCATTCCGCTACCTACGCCGGCATCGAGGGATGGGTACCCAGGCGGGTTACTGTGGCGCACGAGCGGCATCGATACGGCTGAGTGCGTGCAAGGCAGCCGCACGCACGCCACGATCAGGGCCGTGTGCTGCGTCTATGAGCAATTCACGGTATCGTTGCGCACCGGCTCCGAAGTCAGCGAGTGCATAGGCTGCCTCCTCGCGGACACTGCTCGCGCTGTCGGTCAGCGCGAAGCCTGCGACCTCCAGCAGGTGCTGATCGGCCGGTCGTAGGGCACGGAGCGCGGCGAGTGCCGCGGTCCGCACTCGTGCGCTTGGATCATGGGCTCTCGTGAGGAGTCGGGTAGCGGCGTCATCGTCACCTGGAATAGCGACTTGGCCGAGCGCATCGACAGCAGCCTCCCGGACACGATCGTCCGAGTCGTTGATGGCCTGTTTGAGCAGCGATGCTGCTGCCACGTCGTGTCCGAGCGAACGAAGAACCAGCGCGGCACCGATTTGGGAGTCTCTACTCTTCGATTTGTCGAGCACGTTGGAAGCCGCGGTGCGCACTGCTGATGCATTTTCCGGCGATGCCTGCGCGAGGGAGACGAGAGTGCCGACTGCCTGTTCGCGCACGTCCATGGATACATCATCGAGCAGGGGCGCCACGCTGGCCACGATCGTGCGTGAGCGCGGCTGCAAGTATTCGATGGCGCCGAGCGCCGAGTCACGTGCATCGACAGTCTCACTGGAAAGTGCCGCGGTCCAGTGGGATAGCGGCTCATTCCATGCTTTCCGCTCACGCGGTCGGGTGAGTAACAACGTCACCGCACTGACCGCGATGCAGGCGGATGTGACGAGTCCGACCTCGATGAAGCGTACGCGGAACGCACGACGAGTATCGCTCTGGAGAATACGGCCAATGGTCCACGGCTCCGGCTCATCTTGTTGGAGCTGCTGAAGTCGCTTGAGCTGCTGACGCACCAGCGCTCGCTGCTGACGGCGCCGAAATGCGCGCAAGGTTCGAGGCACAGATGGTCCCGAGACAGGATGCCCGAGCAATGGGCGGGTATACGTAATCGGCGTTAGTCACGATGACGAACCATATGGCGCAAGCGTGATGTGCCGACCGAATTCCAACGAGTGGTCCGTCAGCGGGACCGTACTGCCGTTTTCATGGAATGAGATGCCGTACGCACGTATTCAATCAGGCACTGGCCGGTCCGTCGAGGAATGATCCCGGAGCATCGCCACAGTCGCATTGGGGACCGCGCTCGTTTACCGTTCGTTGGCTTTCAGTGACGTTTGGTTGTCCAAAACGGCCCGATCGTCGGTCAGCACATCCCATTTCCTGTGTCAGGCGGGTAAACTTTGTTGAGCGGCTCCTCGCCGCGCTGCAGTCCCTACCCTCACCGCTCCTGCTACTCAGGACGCTGTCCTCATGACGCAGAACGACGTCGCCACGCTCGTCCACGTGACCGGGTTCACCACCGGGATCGTGCTGTACGGAATGCTGGCGGCGATGATGTTGCGCCTCCGCATTCCAAAGGAAGTGGACACCGGCTTCGCGGCGGCATCAGGTGTTGCAGGGAGCGCGTGGGGTGATCGCATTCCGCTTGCGACGGCGCTCCTCGGACTCGTCTGGAACGTCGGCGGCCTCGTCATCTATGGTGGGCGGGACATTGGGGCAGCTACGCCGGCCCCACTGTTCACAGCAATCGCATTCGCTGCGCTTGGGTTCCTGCCGGCGGTCGTGGTTCACGCTGCGTCGGGCGATGCGGCACCATGGGCGCGCTTGCTCACACGATCAGCGTACGCCTTGAGCGCCACCGGCGCTCTGCTGCAGCTCTACAGTGCCGCTGCCGATGGAGTCGCGCCATCGCGAGTCGCGCTGATATTGCTCAGTGCCGGCTACGGCATCATCGTGGCCGTGCTGGCCATCGCGATGCGCAGCCAGCCCGGTGGACGGCGGCCGCTCGCCGTTGTGGCACTCGCGGCATTTGCCGTCATGGCCATTCACCTGAGCAGTCGTGAGTCGGCGCACCGATCGCTGGCGATCGAGCTCATCGGTCATCACGCCTCGCTCCCGCTCGCGCTCGTGATACTATATCAGGACTACCGCTTCGCCTTCGCGGATCTCTTCCTCAAGCGCGCGCTTGCGCTCATCGCGCTCGTGTCGGCGACTCTTGCAGCATACGTCCTGGTCATTGCCCCTTACATTCTTCCACGCCTCACACTGGACGCCAGCGACCCTCGTGCGACCGCATTACTACTGGCGCTGTGGGTCGCCGTGGCGGCACTGTACCCGGCAGTTCGCACGGCTCTCGCACGCTTCGTCGACCGGGTAGTTCTCCGACGCGTGAACTACGCACGGCTTCGCGGAGATATTGCCGCTCACCTCACCACGCTCGACACGGCCGAGGTTGTCCTCAGTGAAGCGTGCGCGATGCTCGCTCCAGCGCTTTCCGCGCGGTCCGTAAAGTGGGAGGTCATTAACGTCCACAGCCGGACCGATCGCTCGGAACCGATCGGCGTTGAGTTCGCTGGCCGCGATAAGCCCAGCGCGACAATTCGCGTCCCGACATCCGAGCCACCGACCTACCGGATTCTCATCGGCCCGCTCGCGGGTGGCCGGCGTATGCTTTCGGACGATAGCGCGCTTGCAGATGCGGTGGCCCTCGCCACTGCCCGCCGGATAGACGTGCTTCGGGTCGCGCACGAACGTCGCGAACGGACGCTCCGCGAGCGCGATCTCCAGCGCCTCACCAGCGAGGCCGAACTGCGCGCCCTGCGTGCCCAGCTGAATCCGCACTTTCTGTTCAACGCGCTGACGACGATAGGATACCTCGTCCAGACGACGCCCGACCGTGCGCTCGATACGCTGCTCAAACTTACCGCTCTACTCCGCGCCGTTCTCCGCAAGTCGTCGGGAGAGTTCGTCACCATCGCCGACGAGATGGAGATCGTGGAGGCGTACCTGGCAATCGAACGAGCGCGCTTCGAGGAGCGGCTGACCGTGCGTATAGAGGTGGAAGGACCGTTGCGCTCCGTCCGGGTGCCTCCGCTCGTCCTCCAACCGCTCGTCGAGAATGCCGTCAAGCACGGAATCGCGTTGTGCAAGGAGGGTGGCGAGGTACTGGTCAGCGTGAGGACGCGGGACGGTTCCGGCGACACAGGTCGGCAGCTAGTTCTCGAGGTGGTAAATACCCGAGCCGAAGTCTCACTCGCCAGCACGGCGCGCGGGATGTACTCCGGCATCGGGCTCTCGAATCTGGAGCGACGCCTGGAGCACCATTACGGAGCGGCGGCTTCTCTGTCCATTCAAACCGTGGAAGGGCGCGGAACGCGCGTCGAGGTCGTGCTGCCCATGAATCTGCCCAATAGCCTGACCGTGAGCTTGCCCGTGGCTCCGGAATCCAGCAAGGCACAGATCGACGCTGAAGCATGGGAGCCGGCGGAAGAGGTTGCCTCGTGAACGGCGACATTTCGCCTGCCGACCACTCGTACATCGCTGACCAGCGTGCCGCGAACGATATCGCAGCTACAAGTCAGGAGATTGGCACGAAGCTACGCGTCGTCGTTGCAGACGACGAGCGCCCCGCACGGGCGTTTCTCAACGCGCTCCTCGCTTCGTGCGACGACGTGACCATCGTCGGCGAGGCCTCTGACGGAACTGAGGCAGTCGAAGTGATCGAGCGCGAGCGGCCGGATCTCGCCTTCCTCGATCTTCAGATGCCGGAACTCGACGGACTCGGCGTCGTTCGCCTGCTTCGCAAGGATCGCGTCCCGCTCGTTGCCTTTGTTACCGCGTACGACGATTATGCGGTGCGCGCATTCGAGCTGAATGCCATAGACTACCTGCTCAAGCCCGTCGACTCGGTGCGCTTACGACACTCCCTCACGCGGGCGCACGAATGGCTCGATCGCGTCGACCAGCAGCAGTCGTACATCACCGATCAGCAACTGCAACTCGCAGCCGCAGCTACGGAAATCGAGCGCACTGCTGCACCTGCGCCGTTGCGACGTATCCCGGTTCGGCGACGCGACGATGTTGTTCTCGTGCCAGTGTCACAGGTGGCGGCCGTCACAGCCGACGGCGAGCTGCTCCACATTGTGACCCGCGCCAGGGAACGACACACCATCACGTACCGTCTCAAGGATCTCGAGGCCCGACTCGATCCCACCGAGTTCGTCCGGCTTTCTCGCGGGACGCTCGTGAACATAGAAAGCATTCAGAAGGTGAGTCCTATGCCTGGGGGAACCTACGTGGTCGCTCTCGCCACCGGCCATCAGTTCCAGGTCAGTCGGATGCGCGCACGAACGCTCCGCGATCAGCTGCTTCGCCTTTAGCAGCACATAGCAAGCATCCCATGCTCTGGGCACTTCACCTGACACACGTCATGGACGTCCGAGTGGAACCCACCCTTGCTACGGTGATCGCCACTGTGGTCATCGCTACGTTCGTTAGCTGCGGCCGGCGCGGCGCGGACAATCACCGTTACCGGTCATAGCGGCCGTGCTTCCGTCGATGCAACGGCCGACTACATGTAATACGGTAGCAGTAGCGCTACGTCCGTAACAGATCACAGTACCAGAATCCGGCGGCACCGGGACTGGTGTCGTCTGCCGCCTTCGCTCCCGATCGAGACCCGCAGTCGTACGACTCTCGACCGGTACTGTCCCGGGACTCTGCGGCTGCATCATCAGCGACCTCGTTCTCTCCCCGCACAGGTAGCTGCTCGTACTGACGGTGCACGATGTCACCAACCGCGACACGTACCGGGTGCTGGAAGATTGGCCCGTTGCACACGAATGTGTGAAACTCGCCATTTTCACCGCAGGGGTCCACGCCAGCGGGTAACTCCTTCACGAAGGAATCGTTGAACTCGCGCCCGACGAAGTCTCGGTCCAGATGCTGCGCATTCACACAGGTAGTAATCGCGGTGAAACCGAGCTGGATGACCTCACGCGCAAGGACATCTGTCGGGATCTGCCACAGGGGAAAAACCGCCTGCAATCCCGACTTCGCCAGCTGTTGCTCCCGGTACACGCGCAGGTCTTCCAGGAAGATGTCGCCGAAGATGCTGACCGTCGCACCCTTGTCGCGCAACTGCCCGAGCGTCTCGCGCATCGCGCACTCGTATGCATCCATGGTCGGTGTTTCGGGTAGCCGCACTTGCACCAGCGGAATGCCGAGAGAGGCTGCTTGTGCTTCCAGGAGTTCCGTGCGAACTCCGTGCATCGAGACCCGATCGTACCGCGCGTTCACGGTGGTGAGCAGCCACGCGACGTCGTACTCCCCGGATTGCAGAACTTTGTGCAGCGCGAGCGCTGAGTCCTTGCCGGTGCTCCAGTTGAAAATGGCCTTCGGAATCATGTTCTATAAAATACGGACAGTTCGGGACTGATCAGTGTTGGCGCGATCATCAGGGGTCTTTTATCCCCACTGCTCGTCAGCAACCGGTAGTGCATTGAGCTCTTCACGAGCCTCGCGCGACGCGGGATAGTGCTCGCTCGTCAGTGCCACAAACCGCTCGCTGTGCGTCGGCACGCGCAGGTGCACCATCTCGTACACAACAACGTAGTCCCGCAACTACGCGAGCTGGCGGCGGCCGCACCACCGGTAGCGATCAGACCGCGTGTCGCAACCCGTCGTACGCGGCTACGGTCGTGATGCCGAAGAAGACGTGCTCCATGATAGGGAGCGCGACCTGCTGAGGCGTCTGCCTGGTCACGTTCGGCATGAGCCCACTCGCTGGCATCCAACCGAGATATCCAACGGCCCAGGTGGCCAGTCCGAGCAGCGCTCCATCGACGAGTACTGAGCCGCCGTTCGCGCGAAGGGCACCATACATCGCTCCAAGTGTCATCCCATAGCCAAGCCCCAGCGCCTTGGCGGCCGCATCGTCCATCGGCCCCGTAATCGCGTCCTGGACCTTCGGCGGCAACTGCGCCTCTGCTTGCTGGAGTATGAACTTGCCGGGCTCCTCGCGCACGGGAGGTTGCGCTTGCGGCATCGCGGCCTTGTCCACCGCCATTAGCTGCTGGAGCGCCATCGTCGCCGCCGCGCCAGCTACCGCGC
Organism: Gemmatimonadaceae bacterium; assembly: GCA_050998035.1. Lineage (GTDB taxonomy): Bacteria > Gemmatimonadota > Gemmatimonadetes > Gemmatimonadales > Gemmatimonadaceae > Fen-1247. The sequence goes on from JBPCQO010000080.1 coordinate 23,872, forward strand.
CAAGTGCTACCCGTACCAACAGATCATCACTCTGCATGAGTTTTATCCTCCAGGTGGGGAGGCTGT
>JBPCQO010000195.1:0-2901 GCA_050998035.1 Gemmatimonadaceae bacterium
AAGACATGGTCAACCCAGCAAAGAACACGATTTGCCTTTGGTACAATGGCGACGCCGAGGACGCGGCGCGGTTCTATGCCCAGACCTTTCCCGATTCGTCCGTTGACGCGGTGCACCGCGCACCGGGCGACTTTCCGTCGGGAAAGAAAGGGGACGTGTTGACCGTCCAGTTTACCGTGCTGGGCATTCCGTGCCTCGGTCTCAACGGCGGACCTATGTTCAAGCACAGCGAAGCATTCTCGTTTCAGGTCGCAACCGCTGACCAAGCTGAAACGGATCGCTATTGGAATGCGATTGTCGGCAACGGCGGCGAGGAGAGCGCATGCGGCTGGTGCAAGGACAAGTGGGGCTTGTCCTGGCAGATCACCCCGATAGTCCTGACGAAAGCCATCACCGACCCCGATCCCGCTGCCGCCAAGCGCGCGTTCGATGCAATGATGCAGATGAGAAAGATCGACATCGCATCAATCGAAGCGGCTCGTCGCGGTTGAGGTTTCATCTTCGACGCGTGCATCGCGCAAGCACAAGGCACACGAATGGCATCGTCAACTGGACGACCGGCAATGATATTGGAAGGTTCGCTTTTAGCCGCCCGCCGGCCCCTTGAGACTTATTCTACAGCCTCGTTAGTCCGCACACCACAGTCGGCGATCGCCGGCGTTGAGGAAATCCGCGATGTCAAATAATGCACCACCGCCGGCACCGACTTCGTTCACCTCGCTCGATGACTTCGCCGCGCAGTCGCTCGGTGCCTCGCTAACGGTGCGGGACCTCGCGGCGAGCGCGGCCTGGTACCGCGACGTCCTGGGCTTTACCATCGACCGCGAGTACCGGCGCGACGCCCAGATCTTTGCCGTAGCCGTGCGCGCCGGGCACGTCCGGCTGCTGCTCACGCAAGACACCGGAGCGCAGGGACACGACCGCGAAAAGGGCGAGGGGTTTTCCCTCCTGCTGACGACCGAGCAGGACGTCGATGCGCTGGCGGCACAGATCCGGGCGCGCGGTGGCGTACTCGCCTCGGAGCCGGCAGACGTGTTCGGTACGCGCGCGTTCCGGCTCCGCGATCCGGATGGCTTCCGTTTCGCGATCTCCGCCCCCCGTGCGGGCTAACGGGGCGGTGAAGCTGCCGGGTATGCAGGGACCCCCGCTCCTCCGCGTACGTGGGCGAACGCTGTCTCGCTTGGCAACCCCGCAGCTTAACTTCGGCATCAGCCGGCAATCCCGTCTGCTTACGCCAGAGCTATCAGGTTCGATTTCTCGCCCAGGATTGTGCATATGTCGAGCTCATGGTTCGGATCCCGCACATTGAATCACCGATCACGCACCTCTGTTGCGTCCGGTGCTGAAGTATTACAGCCCCAGTCAACGCTTGATGCCGTCGAGCGGTATGACAGTTGAACGCGAGTAACCATTAACCGATTCACCTGCCGGAGTTCGTCTGATGCATCTGCGCCTGCTGCTCGTGAGCGCCGCCACTGTCGCCCTGTTCGCCGTCCCCGCCGCCGCTCAGCGCCCCACGCGCGGTACGCCGGCTGCGGCGCAGCCGACCCGCCCACCCGACGAGCCCGCCGACCGCACGCCGTTCGCGAGTCGGAGCACCGCGGCCGACAGCACCCGGCAGGATTCAGCTGGCGTCCCCGCGATCGAGCGCGTCTCGACGACGCACCACACCACCGTCATCGATGGCAAGTCCATCGCGTACACGGCGCGCGCGGGCACGATGGTGCTGCGCGACGCGAGTGGAAAGCCGAAGGCGTCCGTCTTCTACGTCGCGTACACCAGGGATGGCGAGAAGCCATCCACGCGACCGATCACCTTCTTCTTCAACGGCGGTCCCGGCTCGGCGTCGATCTGGCTCGACATGGGGATCATGGCGCCGATGCATCCGGAGATGGGGCCGAACGGCTCGCAACCGGCGCCGCCGTACAACCTCGTTCCCAATCCCACGTCACCCCTCGACGGCACCGATCTCGTGCAGATCGACGCCATGATGACGGGCTACACGCGTCCGGCGCCGGGCGTCAAGCCATCCGAGTTCACGGGGCAGGTGAACGATCTCAAGATGTTCGGGGAGTTCATCCGCGACTACCTGGACATGTACAACCGATGGGAGTCGCCCAAGTACCTCTTCGGCGAGAGCTACGGCACCTTCCGCTCGGCGGGACTCGCGTCGGAGCTGCAGCAGAATGAGGGAATCGAGCTGAACGGCATCATGCTCCTCGGCACGGTGCTCGACTTCCAGTTCATCCAGCCGTCGCCCACGAACGACATCGCGTACTCGACGATCCTTCCGACGTATGCAGCAACGGCGTGGTATCACCATAAGCTTCCCGCGGATCTGCAAGCGCTGACGCTGGCGCAGGTGGTGCAGCAGGCGCGCGACTACGCGTTCGGCCCGTATCTCACGGCACTCGCCGCCGGCAACACGCTCACCGTCGCGCAGCGCACGCAAGTCGCGCAACAGGTCGCGCGCCTCGCGGGCGTGTCGCAGCAGTTCGTGACGAACACGAACCTGCGCATCGACCCCGGGACGTATCGCACCGAGCTGCTCCGCGATCAGCGCGAGATCATCGGGCGCTACGACAGCCGCATGGCGGCGCCTACGGGAAACGCGACCGACGTGCGTCAGGACTTCGATCCATCCGACGTCGCACCGACGGGAGCATTCTTCTCGGCCTTCATGCGTTACCTGCACGAGGATCTGAATTACAGGAGCAACCTGCAGTACTACCTCGGCGGGCACACGGGCCCGTGGGACTACAGCCAGCCAGGGTCACAAAGCCCGCTCGGCCGCGGCTTCCCGAGCACGGTGGAGTCGCTGCGCATCGCGATGGCGAAGGATCCGTACCTGCACGTCTTCGTCGGCGCGGGCTACTACGACACGGCGACGCCGTTCGCGAA
>JBPCQO010000220.1:0-30721 GCA_050998035.1 Gemmatimonadaceae bacterium
CCACCGTGCACGAATGTGGGGTACATTGACCGCAACAGCGCATTTCAGGGGAACTGGGAGTTTACGAGCGAGGGCGCCTGCTGGGACGAGTTGGAGCCCGCGCTGCTGAGGGCCGCAAAGAGGGCAGGGAAGTTCTTCAGCGTACTGCCGCTGCACCCCAATGCCCGTCTCGCGGTGAACAGCAGGCGCGACTGGTACGATTCTGAGCGTCCGCTGCGGAGCACGCGTTGAATGTTGACACTCGGGCCATAAAACTCGCTACACGTAGGCGCTTATCGTCGTCTTTCCGCATGGTCCGCCAGCGCGGTCACAACAGTTGTGATCTCCGCACGGAGCACGGGATCGCGTATGAGTCCATCTGGATCGACAGCCTGTCTCGGGACTGGAACATGGGTACAGGCCGCTTCCACGATTTCGGCACCGGTGTAGCCGAGCACCTTTCGTAGCGAGTCATGAGCATTGGCGGCACCCGTCGGAGCGGTGGAAGTGTTGACCCACGCGACAGGTTTGTCGCAGATCTCGACACCGCCGACGGTCCAGTCAAGCAGGTTCTTGAACGATCCCGGAAGAGCCCCGGCGTACTCCGGCGTTGAGAAGAGGATTGCGTCCGCCGAGCCGATGCGAGTGCGCAGGTCAACAACAGTTGGATCGAGCGGATCGTGGTCTGCGTCGGGGTTAAAGTGCGGTAGTCTGTCGAGCCCGTCGTAGATGCTGACTGAAACACGGTCCGCTATGCTATCTGCTAGGCCGCCCGTAGTCGAACCAGCTGCTGTGCCTCGTACTATATCCTCGACCGTGTGCAGTACCGCTGCGTTGGTCGATCCCGAGCGCAGGCTCCCACAAATCATCAGTATGTGGCAGATGTTTTCCATGAATTCCTCGTGTATCGCGGGTGCGCGATACAGATGGCGTTACGTAAATTTTCCGGATGTCTGATTCCGCAGAGCTGCTGGCGCGGCCACGGTCCGGCTTCTGGAGCACCGTCCGTGAATCGCTGCGCGGATCACACCAGGATTATACACAGGGGAGCGTAGGGCGCTCGATCCTGCTCCTGGCGGTCCCGATGGTCCTGGAGATGGTGCTCGAGAGTGTCTTCGCGCTCACCGACGTCTTCTTCGTCGGCAGGCTTGGCGCCACCGCCGTCGCCGCGGTCGGGCTCACGGAGTCCATGCTCGCGCTGGTATACGCTGTCGCGATGGGGCTCTCCGTTGGTGTGACGGCGATGATAGCGCGGCGCATTGGTGAGGGGAACGCCGAGGGTGCGACCGAAATCGCGGTGCAGGGGATTCTCGTGGGTGTGGCAGCCGCGACCGTGCTGGGAATCGCTGGCGTCCTGCTCGCTCCGCGGCTTCTGATGCTGCTGGGAGCAACGCCAGCAGTTGTCGCGACCGGCTCCGGCTTCACACGCGTGATGCTGGGAGGGGAGGTCAGTGTCATTCTGCTGTTCATCATCAATGCCGTGTTCCGTGGCGCGGGAGACGCGGCGATCGCAATGCGTGTGCTCTGGCTGGCCAACGCGCTCAATATCGTACTCGGCCCATGCCTCATCTTTGGATTGGGACCGTTTCCCGCGCTCGGTGTGACTGGTGCGGCGGTCGCGACCACGATTGGACGGAGCACGGGAGTGCTCTTCGCGCTGTCGCGCCTGATGCGTGGCGACGGCCGAGTGTCGGTCCGGCTTTCCCAATTTCGTGTGAAGCTGAGAGTGATGGGACGTCTGCTCACGCTCTCGGCGTCCGGCGCGTTTCAGATGATCATCGGTACGGCAAGCTGGATTGCGCTGGTGCGGATAATCTCCACTTTCGGCAGCGATGCAATCGCCGGTTACACCATCGGTGTTCGTCTCATCGTCTTCGCTCTGCTCCCGTCGTTCGGAATGAGCAACGCCGCGGCGACCATGGTGGGCCAGGCACTCGGTGCCGGCGATCCAGCTCGTGCCGAGCGTGCGGTGTGGCGTGCAGCGCTATACAACACGGTGTTCCTGACCAGCATGGGCGTAATATTTCTGGTCGCCGCGGCTCCGATCATCAGTGTGTTCACCGCCGATCCAGTGGTCCGTGCGTACGCCACCGACTGTCTGCGCACAGTCGCGTACGGATTTGTGTTCTATGCCGCCGGGATGGTGCTGACGCAGGCGTTCAACGGTGCAGGCGACACATGGACTCCCACGGTACTCAATTTCGTCGTGTTCTGGCTCTTCGAGATTCCGGTTGCGTACATTCTCGCCAAGCCACTAAGAATGGGACCGCACGGTGTCTTCCTGGCGATCACGATGTCATTCTCGGCGCTCACTATAGTAAGTGCACTGGTGTTCCGACTGGGGCGCTGGAAGCATCGGAAGGTGTAACTGGTACTCGACTCATATTTAAATCAGCCGCACGCGCCCTGCCGCGATACCCGGTCACTCGGCCCACTCAAATCCTGGCCCGGTCTGGATGGGGTTATACTGTACCCACCCCCGACCGTACCGGGTGATCGAATCGTAATAGTACCGTTCTGATCCGTGCGGTACCACGGTATCCCCGCAGCACGATACTCAGCCTTTGCCTGCTCGTGCATGTGGCCGTAATCATTGTGCGCGCCCACTGACGCCACTACCCACGACGGGTGAATTAGCTGCAGATAACGACGGGTGACACCGTTGCAACTGCCGTGATGGTCGGCCTTGAGCACGCTGGCATCCATACCGGGATTGCCAGCATATGCCTGCTCGAAGTACCGAATCTCATCATGCTCGGCGTCACCTGCGAGCCACATGGTGAAGGACGTCGAATCAGGGCCGACCAGCTTGATAGCTACAGACCGATTGTTTGGCTTCTCCGGCGCCGCGAGCGGTTGCATCAGGTGTAGCCTGGCACCGCCCCGAAGAGTGATGGTGCAGAGCGGACGACCGTCGCCGCACGGGTCGTCGGTGCCGCGGTAGATCAGTCCGTCCCGATCAACGCGCGCCAGCACCGAGTCGCGAAGGTGCGCCAGCGTTGACGCCGCGGATGGATCCTTATCCTCGAAAAAGTAGCGCACCTTTATGTTACGGCGCGAATTGAATAGGTCCAGCAGACCGTTGTAGTGATCGTAGTGCTGGTGTGTCAGAACCACCACATCAATCGTTGTGCCGTTCAGATGAAGTGAGTCGAGCAGCACGCCCATGCGTTCTGCGTCCGGCCCTCCATCGATCAGCACTCGGCTATCGCCGTTATGGATGTACGTGGCGTCGCCCTGGCCGATGTCCAGAGTACGGACGGTGAGTGCGGGCGCGGGCGGGTCGTCAATGCTCCCGCCACTGCCCGCGCCAACCTGCACTGGCCCGTTCCGTCCCACCACCCCGTAGAGCACGAGGCCCAGGACCAGCACAACCACAGCGATGATGACGATCGTTCGGTTCATCTACCGCAGAATAATATGAAGACGGCCGAAGGATAGACTACATCCCCTGGCCGCCTTCATCATTCTCTAGCAGTCCCCCAAAGCTCGAGCGGCCACGTTGGCACAGTGGCTAACCGGCTGCGCTCCCCCTCTTGTCCTACGAGTGGTCCTCAAGCTGATCTTCCAGCTGCGCGAGCGCGTTGGGTGCGCTCTGCTCCAGGAAGGTCGCCATCGCCACTTCCTGATCCAGGTTTCGCTGCAATAGGGTGACGCATTCCTGATTTCCCGCCTGCCGCGCCAGTGCAATCGCGGAACGATATCCCGCAATCTCGTAATGTTCGACCCGGAGCCCTATACCAAGATTGAATGCCTCCAGCATCTCCGGAACCGGCCGCTTCTCTTCCTTGAACGAGTTTCTCTCTTCATCCAAACCGATCGAAGCAGCGCATTTGTGCGCACTGGGTTTGTAGCCGATGCACTCGAAAGCGCGCTCCAGGTTGACGATGTGCTCCTGCGTTTCCTCCGCGTGCTGCACCATTCTGTCGCGGAGCCGCCTGTTCGATGTCTCCTTGGACATCTGCTTCAGTCCCCTCAGGAAGACTTCCTCCGCGTACAGCAGGTCGCCCAACTCATGCTTGAGTAGACCACTCATGTCACTGACAACCGCCACTTCGCCTCTCCTCCACTCGGTAGGTACGCCTGCTCTTCGCTCAACCAGCAACGCAACGATATGAGCGTTGCAGCACGACGCATGCTACGAGGTGAGTTGCGCGCCGACGGATCGCGGAAATAATTGCGAACAGACGACCGATTTACGAACCAATTTAGGAACGGACGTACGACGCGCTCTGCATGCACGGCACGCATGCGTCGCGTCGCTGCTTTGTTACTGTCGCGTCAGTAACGCGCGAACGGGAGCAGCGTCCAGTCCTGCAACTTTCATCGGAAGCGCGTTCAACACATATGTGCCGGCCGCGGTATTACGCAGATCGAGATTCTCAAGCACGCACGCTCCGTGGTCCAACAACGCATGGTGCACATCGAGCGTCTTGCTGTCCCGGTCGTCAACCGATGGACAGTCCACGCCGAGGAGACGCAGGCCGCGCGTGAGCAACCACTGCGCGCACTGAGTGGAGAGTGTCGGCCAACGATTGGGGAACACTCCGTCGGCAATCGTCATCCCGCTCTTTAGCAATACGCGCTCCGGAAATGCACTACCGAGCTGCACCTCGAGTGCATCGCGTTCGATGACTCCATCAATGGATGAAACATCGATCACGATTGCAGCTCCGCAAAACGCATCGAGCGGGAGCGACTCCGAACCGCCGGCGCCTCGACTCACGTGCAATGGCGTGTCCGCATGCGTTCCGGTGTGTGGGCTCATCGTCACGGCGCTGACGTTCACACTCGAGCCCTGTGCCATTTCCCACGTCCACAGACATGAGAACGGCGTATCCCCCGGCCACACGGGGGTGCCGGGGGATATCACTACCGAGATGTCTATTATCTCGACGTCTTTGTCGCGGCGTGTGTCGCGATCAGTCACTTCCCAACGAGCGACTTGACCGTGTCCACCACGGCCTCCGGCGTGAGATTGAACGCCTGGTACAGCTGCTCCGCTGGCGCCGACGCACCGAAGTGGTCCAGACCGATCGCAACACCGCCGCAACCAATCCACTTGTACCACGACATCGGTTGCGATGCCTCGATGGATACGCGTTTGACATTCGGCGGCAACACGCTGTTGCGGTACTCCTCGTCCTGCTGCGCGAAGATCTCCATGCTCGCCATGCTCACCGTCCGCGTCCTGATCCCCTCGCCGGCGAGCGTCGTCTGCGCCTTCATGATTATTTCAACCTCCGAGCCGCTCGCCATGAGGACCACCTGTGGTGCGCCGCCCGGAGTGTCCGACAGCACATACGCGCCGCGCATCACACCATCTGCCGCGCCGTTCTTGGTGCGGTCAATGAAGGCCAGCTTCTGCCGGCTCAACACCAGCGCCACGGGCGTCCCCAGCAGTAGCGCAGCGCGCCAAGCCTGCGACGTCTCGTTCGCGTCGGCTGGCCTGATCACCGTCATGTTCGGGATCGCGCGCAGATTGGAAAGCTGCTCGATGGATTGGTGCGTGGGACCGTCCTCGCCCAAACCAATGGAATCGTGCGTGTACACGTACACCAGTCGCTGCCGCATGAGACACGCGAGCCGGATCGGCGGGCGCATGTAGTCGCTGAAGATGAGGAACGTCGCGCCGTACGGAATGATTCCTCCGTGCAGCGCCATCCCATTCATTGCCGCACCCATGCCGTGTTCGCGAATGCCGAAGTGGAAGTTGCGGCCGTTGTAGCTGCCAGGCTCGAAGCTCGGTGCACCCTTGATGATGGTGTCCGTGGAGCCGGCGAGATCGGCCGCGCCACCGATCAGCTCTGGAACCTTTGGAGCTATCGCGTTGAGCACCGTGCCCGATGCCGCGCGCGACGCGACGTTGCCGTTCTTGGCGTCGAAGGTTGGGAGCAACTCTTCCCAGCCATCTTCCAACTTCCCACTGAGTCTACGCTCGAGCTGTGCGGCCAGCTCCGGATTGACACTCTTGTACTCGTCGTACTTCTTCTGCCATTCCGCCTGCTCCTTGGCGCCGGTCGCCTTCATGCCGCGCCAGAAGTCGAGTGCCTCCGGTGCAACGTAGAACGGCTCCTGCGACGGGATGCCGAGGTTCTGCTTGGTGAGCTTGATCTCCTCCACTCCCAACGCCGATCCGTGCGCGGCGGCGGTGTCCTGCTTGTTCGGACTGCCGTAGCCAATGTGAGTGCGGACAATGATGAGTGACGGGCGGTCGGTCTCCTTCTTTGCGCTCTCGATCGCGGTGTCGATTGCGGCGAGATCCTTCACGTCGTCCACGAACTGCACGTGCCAGCCATAGGCCTCAAAGCGCATGCGCGTGTTGTCCGTGAACGTGATGTCGGTGTTGCCTTCGATCGTGATGTGGTTGTCATCGTAGAAACCGATGAGCTTGCCGAGCTTGAGGTGCCCCGCGAACGAGCCGGACTCGTGCGAAATCCCCTCCATCATGTCACCGTCGCTACAGATGAAGTAGGTGTAGTGATCGATGATCTTGCTGTCGCGATTGAAATTGGCCGCGAGATTCGCCTCGGCGATCGCCATGCCGACCGCGTTGCCAAAGCCCTGCCCCAGCGGGCCGGTGGTGGTCTCAACCCCTGGCGTGTGCCCGTACTCCGGGTGCCCTGGAGTCTTACTGTTGAGCTGCCGGAAGTTCTTGATGTCGTCCAGCGACAGATCGTAGCCCGTGAGATAGAACACGCTGTACAGCAGCATGGATGCGTGCCCGGCCGAGAGAATGAACCTGTCCCGATTGGTCCAGTGCGGGTCTGCCGGGTTGTAGCGCAGGTGCCGGGTCCAGAGCACGTACGCGAGCGGCGCCAGCGCCATCGGGGTGCCGGGATGTCCTGAATCGGCCTTCTGTACCGCGTCCATGGACAGCACGCGAATGGCGTTTATGCAGGCGTTCTCTAATTCGGTGGAGGTCATCTCAATGTCGGAAAAATGGGTGGGCGACCGGCTACGCGTTCGGGCCGGGCAGATCCAGCGGAAGATGAATGTTTGGTAACAGTGCCGCGATCTCGAAGCGCCGCGGCTCCAGCCACCCCGGGAGCTTGAGCTCCTGGCCCAGCGTGGCTGCGGGCTCGTCGATGGTGAAACCGGGACCATCGGTGGCGATCTCGAGCAGAACGCCGCCGGGCTCGCGAAAGTAGATCGAGCGGAAATAATCTCGATCCAGTTGCGGTGTGACGTTGTGCCCCTGCATTGCAAGTTGATCGCCTATCGCGATCTGCACGTCATCGTTCTCGGCGCGCAACGCAACATGGTGCACCACGCCCGCTCCCATTATCCCCTGCCACAGTCCGGGGACTATGCGCAGATCCACGATGGAGCCCGGGCGGCTGTCAGCCGATGTATAGCGAAAGATGCTCCCCTGCTCGCGAGCTAGGCGAAATCCAAGAGTGCCGGTAAGGAGCTCCGACGTGCTCTGATGCCCGTCCTGCCACAGCGTCACCGAGTACAGCCCTCTGACTCCGTACTCTGCGGGGATCGTATCAGCTAGCCGGTCTAGCCGAACAGGGTCGGCCTGCTCCACTCGTGCGTGCGCCACGAGTTCCAACAGCAGTCCGTCCGGATCCTTAAACGTGATCACACGCTCATCGTCGAAGCGCGTGGTCGGCTGCTCGAACTCCACTCGGTGCCGTAACAGTCGTTCGAGCCAGAAGCCCACCGATCCCGGTACTATGCCGAACGACGTGACCGCCGCCTGACCCGCGCCCTGCCGCCCGCGACGGGCGTTTGGCCAGGGGAAGAAGGTGAGCAACGTTCCAGGGCGACCGAGCTCATCACCGAAATAGAAGTGATACGTGGTGGGGTCGTCGAAGTTCACGGTGCGCTTGACCAGCCGCAGGCCAAGCACACCGGCGTAGAAGTCGAGATTGCGCTGCGGATCGCTGGCGATCGCTGTGACGTGATGGATTCCTGACGGCGTCAACATCGTGCGAAATCTATTCCGTCACCTGCTGTTTCCCGTACGTACTGCGGCGAACCGTCGCCTTTCAGCTTCGATCTTATCAGGTCCTAACGCTGATCCGAGCTGGTGCGCGGCTTTCCCCCTTCGCCGCCGTAGCCAGACTTGTGCTCGTCCTCACGTTCCTCTAGCGGCTCCGAGCCCGGCCTTGAGTTCGGCTTGCTCGTGCCCTTCTTGTTTGTCTCGTGGATCCCGCGCGCGGCCTCGGCGCCGGAACCGGTGGTGGTACCGCCGTTCTCGTCGCTGACGTTGTCGCGTTTGGGGGTATCCGGACGCCCGACGCGGGCGCCGCCGTTGTCTCCGAAGGGATTGTCTTTGGACATTGGGTGACTCCTGGGTCACTGCTGGGTGAGGTATCTAAATTGGGCAATGCCCGTGCCCGAGTCGTCCCGCCTGGTCCTCGATCCGCATGAGGAAGGTGTAACTACCATTGCCGTGACCGGCGAATGGGAGGCAACCCGGCTCGTGCGCGATCCGCTGGCGCGCACCATCACCAGGATCGGCCTCCCAGCCGTCGCGTCGATGGTGTTGATGACGTTGTTCTATACCGCGGACACCCTGTGGATTGGCCGCTTTCTGGGTCCCACTGCACTGGCCGCCGCCACAACGAGCGTGTTCTGGATCTGGCTCATCATCTCGATCGCAGAGATGGTGAGCATCGGGCTCACGGCGCTTGCGGCGCGTAGGCACGGTGAGCGGAACAGGCGGGAAGCCTCCCGCGTGGTGGGTGAGGCCATGATCTACTCGGTGGTCCTGGGATGTCTCACTGCCATTATCGGGACAGTCGCGCTGGACTGGATGTTCACGGTGATGCACGTGCCGGAGTCTGTCGTCGTCCTGGGCAAGGCCTACCTGGGGACGTATCTCCTGGGGACGCCGCTCTTCTTCGGCTTCTTCGCGGTGGATGCGGGCTTTCGCGCGAGTGGCGACACGCGTACTCCACTGGCCATTCTGATCGCGTCAGTGCTGGTCACGCTCATTCTCGATCCCGTACTGATCCTCGGCCTCGGCCCCGCACCGCGACTGGGAATCGCCGGCGCCGCCATCGCGACGGTGACCACGCGCACCCTCGCCTTCATCATCGGTGTGATAGTGCTGCGCCGGCGCGGAATGCTCCGGTTCGGCCCCATCCGCCGGACGACGATCATGGCGATCACACGCGTCGGGCTCCCCACCGCGATGACGGGCGTGATGTTCTCGCTCATCTACATCGCTCTCACGCGAAGCATCGCCAGCTTTGGCACGCCGGCACTCGCCGCGCTCGGCATCGGTCATCGTGTGGAGAGCTGGCTGTACACGATCAGCGTCGGATTCGGTGCCGCGGTTGCGGCAATTGTGGGGCAAAATCTGGGAGCCGGCGAAACGCATCGCGCCGAGCAGACTGGCTGGATAACCGTGGGCTACGTGCTGCTCCCCGCGTTTATCCTCAGTGCGCTGGAGCTGCTCATCGCGCCACAATTCGCTGGGATGTTCACCACCGACCCGATCGCGCGCATGCAGGGCGCCGAGTATCTGCGCATCAGCGCGATATCAAACGTTTTCCTCGGCGCCGAAGTGGTGCTGGAGGCGGCGCTGGGCGGAGCCGGCGCGACGCTGCCGCCGATGCTCGCGTCGACGGCCTTCACGGCGATCCGCGTCCCGCTGGCCGCGTGGAGTGCGACGCGGTACGGGCTGGTGGGCGTGTGGTGGGTGATCGTGCTCACTGCCGCGGCTCGCGGGATCGCCATGGCCGCGTTGTGGAAGAGCGGGTTCTGGAAGCGGCGGGGCGGCCCAGAGCCGGCCTAGCGGAGTTCAGGCAGCTCGCAGCTCAGACGTGCAGTGCGGACAACGCACGGCGGCGAGCGGAATCGGCATCGTGCAGTACGGACACGGCTTCGTGTTTGGCGTATCAGGCACGGGCTTGCGGTACAATTTGCTGACCATGCGGACGACGATGAAGATTGCCAGCGCAACGATGACGAAGGTGATGACGTTGTTGACGAATACCCCGTAATTCAGCGTCACTGCGCCAGCGGCCTTCGCGTCCGCGAGTGACGCGTATGGCGGCGCCGCCTTCGTTCCATCCTTGAGCAGCACGTAAAGATTTGAGAAGTCCGCGTGTCCGAGCGCGAGCCCGATCGGAGGCATGAGGACGTCGTCGGTGAACGACTTGACCAGCACGCCGAATGCCGCGCCTATCACCACTGCCACCGCGAGGTCGAGCACGTTCCCGCGCGCGACGAACGCCTTGAAGTCATTCCACATACCGTAGTCTCCGTAAGAGAGTAAGCGTGAGTACGGAGAACGTAACCGTCCTGATCCGGCCCGCAATATCTCGTTCACGAAGGCCCGTGCCAGCAACGGACAGACGACCACAACCGATGCCCGTTTGCTGCCTCACTCTGTGATCCGTAGATTTTGTCCATGGAACAGTTGATGCGCGATCGTTCCAGCTTGAACCTTCAGGAGCAGTCATGGACGAGTCGTACAAGCCCCAAGGCTACAACAGCGCATCCCCCTACCTGATGGTAGACGGCGCGGATCGCACGATCGACTTTCTCACACGCGTCTTCGGCGCGACCGAGTTGCGGCGGTTCTCTCACCCGGATGGCAAGGTCATGCACGCCGAGGTTCGTATCGACGACACTGTCGTGATGCTCACAGATGGCGCCCCTCCGGATTACCCGGCGACCGCGTCCCACGTGCACGTGTACGTTTCAAATGTCGATGACACGTACCGCCGCGCGCTCGGAACTGGCGCCACGTCGGTCCAGGAGCCGATCCAGAAGGGTGACGACGACAAGCGCGGCGGCTTCACAGATGCCGGCGGGACAACATGGTGGATTGCCACCAAAGTGCAGTGAGGAAGCACGCAAGCGGACCGTTCGAGGTGAAGCTCGATCCACTCCCAACGTATGAGAACTCCTTTGGCTCGCTACTCGGCCGCATGTCGATCGACAAGCAGTTCCACGGGGATCTTGAAGCGACCAGCAAGGGCGAGATGCTCTCCGCGAGGACGATCGTGAAGGGCTCGGCCGGTTATGTCGCGATGGAGCACGTCAGCGGAACGCTCAATGGCCACAGCGGCACGTTCGTACTGCAGCACAGCGCTACCATGACGCGCGGCGCATCGCAACTTGTCGTCACCGTGGTGCCTGACTCCGGCACCGATCAGTTGGCTGGCCTCGCTGGCACGATGACCATCAACATCGCGGACGGAAAGCACTCATACGACTTCGACTACACGCTCCCCTGACCGGCTCTCAGTTCAAGTCATCGGCTGCGTGAGCCAGTTGCATTGGCTACTTTAACACTTCCGTCCACATCCCGCGCCCGCTACATATCACGGCCATGCTGATCAATGACCGAGTCCTTCCGGACCTACCCGTAAGGCTCGATGCGCTCGCCGCGATCGCCACCAATCTGTCGTGGAGCTGGAGTCGGGACGGCCGGCGAATGTTCCAGCTGATTGACGCTCCACTCTGGGAGCGCACCGGGCACGATCCGATCGCGCTGTTGCGCCAGACCGACCCCGCGCGGCTGGCGGCTTCGGCGCGCGATCCGCACTTCCTCGAATTGTACGGACGCGAGGTGAATCGCCTGGCCGTGGAGCGTCGTACAGACACGAGCTGGTTCGCGAGGAAGTACCCGGACCTCCCATCGCGTCCGGTCGCGTACTTCTGCGCGGAATTCGCGGTGCACAGCTCCATTCCCGTTTACTCCGGCGGTTTGGGTGTGCTCGCAGGTGACCAGTGCAAGAGCGCGTCGGATCTGGGCGTTCCTTTCGTTGGTATTGGTCTGCTGTATACGGGCGGCTACTTCGACCAGCGGATCCGAGCAGACGGCTGGCAGGAAGACAGCGATGAGTCGCTGGTGCCGAGTGATACTGCGCTGGAACTGGTGACGACCGATGGAGGCGACCGTTCGATCGCCGTCGTCAGCATGTTCGGGCGCGACGTGCACGTTGGTGCATACCGGCTCGCTGTAGGCCGCACGATGATCTACCTGTTGACCACCGATCTGGAGCAGAACCACCCTGACGACCGAGGTGTGACGCGTAAGCTCTACGCCGGAGGCCCTGATCTGCGCCTGAGACAGGAGTGGATTCTTGGTGTGGGCGGAGTGCGCGTACTCCGCGCGCTCGGTATCCAACCCGCGGCATGGCACGCGAACGAAGGGCATGCGGCTTTCATGATGATAGAGCGCCTGCGCGAGCTGATGGCCAGCGGAACCCCGGGCCCCGATGCAGTGCGCCAGGTGCGCGCGCGCGGAATATTCACCACGCATACGCCAGTTGCAGCGGGACACGACGCGTTCGCCGCGGAAGATGTGGCGCAGTGTGCGGGACCCATCTGGGACGAAATGGGCGTGAGCAAGGAGGCGTTGCTCGCCGTGGGACATCGTCCATCGGCGCACGACGGAAGCTTCGACATGACTGCCGCCGCGATCCGACTTTCCGGGCGGGTGAACGGAGTGGCCGAGCGAAATGGCGAGGTGTCGCGGGCAATGTCGCAGCCGTTCTGGCCGGACAGGCCGGTGCAAGATGTTCCGATCGGATCGGTCACCAACGGCGTGCATCTCGCCACGTGGATGTCGGACGAATTGATGACGCTGCTCGACAGCGATCTCGGCCCCGACTGGGAAGCCAGGCGTGATGATCCCGGGATCTGGCAGCGGGTTCTCTCAATGGACAACGCTGCGCTCTGGGCGGCGCACCAGGCGCTCAAGTATGCGCTGGTTGACGCACTGCGCGAGAGAGCACGCCGTCGCTTGAGCGAGCCGGGAACCGTGGAGCATGAGGCACTCAGCGGCGCGTCAGACGGTCTGCTGCTGGATCCGGGCACGCTTACGATTGGATTCGCGCGGCGCTTCGCGACTTACAAGCGCGCCGACCTCATCTTCCATGACCTGAATCGGCTGCGGGCGCTTCTCACGGACATGCACCGACCAGTACAGCTTGTCTTCGCCGGTAAGGCGCACCCGGCGGATGTGCCGGGCAAACGGGTTCTCCAGAGCGTGTATGAGTTCACACGGGACCCATCGCTCGCTGGCAGAGTTGCATTTGTCGAGGATTACAACATGCGCAGTGCCGCGAAACTGGTTCAGGGCGTGGACCTCTGGCTCAATCTGCCGCGCGTCCCCTTGGAAGCGAGCGGCACAAGCGGCATGAAGGCTGCGCTCAATGGTGTTCCGCAACTCAGCACCATGGACGGCTGGTGGCCGGAGGCGTACAACGGTCTCAATGGATGGGCGATTCCACTGGCAGCTTCGATGCTGGACGAACAGGCTGTCGATGCGGAGGATGCGGAACATCTCTATACTCTGCTCGAGGGCGAAATCGTGCCGCTCTTCTACAAGCGTGATGATGCTGGCCTTCCGACAGAATGGATCCAGCGAATGAAGCAGGCGATCTGCGTCGCGGGCCAGAAGTTCACCGCGCGGCGAATGGTGGAGCAATATGCAACGGATTACTACGCGCCAGCGATGCGTGCGGAGTCGTTCGTCGACGATCCGCCTACGGGCTGACCGGAAGAGGCAAGGGCATATGCTGAACAACGCATGCTGACGGACATGCTGGGTGAGCGTTCGCCGCTCACGACCACCGATGGGACGTGGGCCGGTGTGGTGCACCTGGCCGCGGAGCTCGCGCCGTACGCGCGCACAGGTGGACTTGGAGAGGCGGTGGCCAGTCTGTCAAACTTCCAGGCGGCGTCAGGCGTGCCGACGTCGGTGATCATGCCGCTGTACCGTCAGGTGCGGAAGAACGTGGGCGAGCTCGTGGCCGTTGGGGAACCGTTCCTGGTTCAGGTGGGGCCGCGCACCGAGGTGGCACGGCTGTACGTGCTCCCGCCTCACATTCCTTCGGCGGATACGCCCGAGCGCCGAACGCGTGCGCGGCCCAGAATCTTTTTCATTTACAACGCGTACTACTTCGACAGAGAAGGGCTGTACGGCGAAGGCGGTGACTACGCCGACAACGATCGCCGCTTTGCCTTCTTCTGCGCCGCCGCGCTCCGGGCACTCCCGCGCATCACCACGACGCCGCTCATCCTGCATTCGCACGACTGGCACGCGGCACTGGCACCGGTGTTTCTGCGGAACTGGTACGCTGGCCATCCGTTCTATCAGGAGATCTCGCCCGTACTATCGGTGCACAATGCCGGTTACCAGGGACACTTTCCGGCGCGGACCATGCCGGAGCTGGGACTGCCATGGGAGCTGTTCAACTTCGCGCAGATGGAGTGGCACGGTCGCGTGAACTTTCTGAAAGGAGGAATGGCATTCGCCGACGCGGTGACCACGGTCAGCCGTACGCACGCCAACGAGCTGCGTACGCCGTCCGGCGGTTTCGGGCTCAGCTCATCCTTTCTTGCTCTACGCGACCGGTTTGTCGGCATCGTCAACGGAATCGACCAGCGGATCTGGAATCCTGAGACTGACCAGAACATTGCAGCACGGTACTCGCGCGTGGATCTGTCCAACAAGGCTGTCTGCCGCACGGCGCTGCAACGAGAGTACTCCTTGCCGGAGCGCGAGGATATTCCAATCTTCGGCATGAGCGCGCGCCTGGTCGCGCAGAAGGGACTCGATCTCATTCTCGCGGATACCGGGTTTTTCAACCTGGACGCGCAATTCATTTTTCTGGGGCAGGGCGAGCGCCGCTACGTGGACGCGCTCAGGCGAGCCGCGGAGCGTTGGCCGGACAAGATCCGTGTGGAAACAAACTTCACCGACCCGCACGAGCATCGTCTCATCGCAGGCGCGGATATTCTCCTCATGCCGTGCCTGTATGAACCGTGTGGTCTCACGCAGATGCGTTCGCAACGGTATGGAATGCTCCCGCTCGCGCGTTGCGTCGGCGGACTCGCGGACACGGTCGAGGACGGAGTTACCGGATTTCTGTTCGACGACTATGACGCCGGTGCGTTCGCGCGCGCCGCGGTGCGGGCGATGCGCAACTTCCGTGACGCGGATCACTGGCGATGGATGGTGCACCAAGCGATGTCACGTGACTTCGCATGGGAGCGGTCGGAGGAGCGCTACCTTTCGGTGTACCGGGGCGTTCTCGCCGCCGGCTGGCCACACCGCTAGCTCCCAAGCTACCAGATGGATTTCGTACTGACGCTGCACAGTCACCTGCCGTACGTGCTGAACCATGGCACGTGGCCGCACGGAACTGACTGGCTCTCGGAGGCGGCAATTGACAGCTACCTGCCCCTGCTGGCGCATCTGCTGGAGCTGGAGACGGCGGCAGTTCCCGCCCCGCTAACACTCTGCTTCACTCCGGTGCTGGCGAACCAGCTCGCCAATCCCGTGTTCCACCGCGAGCTGGACCGCTACTTCGAAGCTCGCCTGGCTTCCTGCGAGGAGACCGCGATCGCTCTGGCAGATGTGGATGGCGGCGCACTTTCCACCGTCGCGCGGTTCTGGGCAGGGCGTCTGGGCCAACTCCGCACACTCTTTCACGCTATCGGTCGCGATATTCCCGCGGCCTTTCGCAATCTTGCATCACGTGGCCGAATTGAGCTCGCCGGCGGGTCGGCCACGCACGGCTTTCTGCCACTATTGGGGCGCGATGAAAGCATCCGTCTCCAGCTCGGCCTGGGTCGCTCGGAGCACAGGCGCATCTTCGGCACCGCGCCGGAAGGGTGCTGGGTTCCGGAGTGCGCATACAGACCACGTGGTTGGTGGGAGCCACTACCCGGTGCGCCGAACCCGCGCGTGCGGGCAGGGACGGGTGAGTTTGTCGCGGATGCTGGCTTCCGCTGGTTCTTTGCGGACGCTCAGATGGCGCGCGAGGACGGCGAGACTCGAACGCCCTACCGCGCGTATGACGTTGTTCAGGCGGGAGGTGGGCAGCGAGCGGTGTCCGTGCTCGTGCGCGACCCGCGGTCGTCCGCTCAGGTATGGAGCCGTCACGGCGGCTACCCCGGTGATCAGTGGTATCTCGAGTTTCACAAGATCCACTATCCCGGCGGGCTCAAGTTGTGGCGGGTAAGCGCGCCAGGCGCCGACCTCGGTCAGAAACAGCCATACGTTGCGCACAACGCCACGGGCCAGGTACGCGAGCACGCGCGACACTACGCGGAGGTTCTCGCAAACATCGCGCGGGAGCAGTACCCATGGGGGACAAATCTCATCGCGACTCCGTTCGACACGGAGCTGTACGGTCATTGGTGGTTCGAGGGAACCCAGTTCATCGCGGATCTCTTCCGCGCCCTGCTGCATCACGATGATGTTCGCCCGGTCACCGGTTCACAGCATCTCGCCGAGCGGCCGGACCGGCCCGGACTGCATCTCGCGCAAGGTTCCTGGGGAGCAGACGGCGATTTCAGCATGTGGCTCAACCCGCGCACGGCATGGACGTGGCAGCGGCTGTGGCCGTTGGAGGATGCGTTCTGGAATCTTGCGCCCCGCGCGCTCGCCGAACCGTCAGCTCACGTTGCGCTTGCCCAGGCCACTCGTGAGCTGCTGCTTGCGCAGTCGTCGGATTGGCAGTTCATCATCTCCACTGGCGAAGCGACGGATTACGCCGACCACCGCTTTCACTCGCACACGGCCGACCTCACGCGCCTCCTCGAAGCGCTGCGCGATGGTCTTGCGAGCGGGGGGTTCGACAGTGCGACATGGATCGCCGCGGAACTTCGCACGCGTGACGATATCTTCCCCGATGTCTTGCCTTCCGTGGCGACAGCGTTGGGCCTGAGCGCTGGGCTCAGCTGATGCCACGCTCGATGTCACGCTCGATCGTCATCCACGGGCATTATTATCAGCCACCGCGCGAGGACCCCTGGCTCGGCGAGATCCAGCGCCAACTGACAGCCGCGCCGTTCCATGACTGGAATGCGCGCATCGAGCATGAGTGCTACAGCGCTGTGATTGCCGCGCGAGTGCTCGATCCGGACGGACACATCCGCCGGATCGTGAACACGCTGGCGTATACCAGCTTCAACTTTGGGCCGACGCTGCTGGAGTGGTTGGAGCGCGCAGCGCCGGCAACATATGACGCCGTGCTCGACGCGGACAGGGTGAGTGCAGCGCGACTAGGCGGTCACGGCAACGCCATGGCGCAGGCGTACCACCACACCATTCTTCCGCTGGCGAGCCGCCGCGACAAGACGACCGAAGTTCGCTGGGGCATCGCCGACTTTCGCGCTCGATTCCGGCGACAGCCAGAAGGAATGTGGCTGCCGGAAACCGCGGTCGACGACGAAACGCTGGACGTGCTCGCTGAAGAGGGCATTCGGTACACCGTTCTGGCACCGCATCAGGTGACTGCCGCGCCAGCGCATGGTCTTCCGGGGTTGTACCGAACAGTGAACGGGCGTGAGATATCCATATTCGTGTACGACGGTCCACTCTCTAGTGCGATCGCTTTCGGGAATCTCCTGTCCAACGGCGAAGCGTGGGCTGCGCGACTCACGGATGGTCTCCTGGACGATGATACGGAACCGAGCCACGCGGAATTGATCTCGGCCGCGACCGACGGCGAGACGTACGGGCATCATCACCGTTTTGGTGAGATGGGCTTAGCGGCGGTGATCGACAAGCTGGAACGACGGCGCGACGTGTGCATCGAGAACTTCGCTTCGTTCCTTGCGAGACATCCCGCGGAGACGCCGGTATCACTCGTTGCGCCGAGTGCGTGGAGCTGCGTGCACGGAATCGAGCGGTGGCGAGCGGACTGCGGCTGCGGTGCATCTACGACGAGCCCGTCACAGCCGTGGCGTGCTCCGCTCCGCGCTGCAATGCAGCTGCTGGCCGACGACGTGCACGCGATCTTCGAACGCGATGCTGGAGCCTACTTCGCTGATCCGTGGAAAGCACGCAACGACTACATGGCTTCGCAATTCGCAGCGCACGACGCCGAGCCTGCTCTTGATGTAGGTGCTCCGGACATAGCTCCGGATGTACACGCGCGTGAGCTGCTCGAGTTGGAGCGGTACGCGTTGCAGCTGTTCACTTCCTGCGCGTGGTTCTTCGACGACGTGGACCGGCTGGAACCGCTGCAGATCATGCGCTACGCCGCGCGCGCCATAGATCTCGCGGGCGCAAAGGGGCCGGCGCTGGAAAAGCAGCTCCTGGCTCGCCTTGCCGAGGCGCCGAGCAGTGACCCGAACGCAGGAACGGCGCGGGATATTTACCTCCGGTCAGCGAAGCCGCACGTTTCGCCCTACGCCAGCATGGCGGCCGCCCAAGCTCTACGCCGCGCACTCGGCGCAGCCGACGCGAGCTTCCGCTATTGTGCCATTGATCAGAACGCCAACACGGTCGTTGTGCGCGAACTTCGAACCGGGCGGGAGCACACGTTCGATGTCGGCGTGGTGCTGGAAGGAGCGACGGACGGCGACTTGCTACGCCACGCCCGGCGCGCCGTGGTGCGCATCCAGCCAGTGGGTACATCTATCGAAAGTGCGCTGTACCTCACGATCGAAGACATGCCAGAGTCCGCGCTATTGACTCTGGAGGCTGACCAACTTGCACGGGCCGTCTAGCATGTCTTCTAGCATACTATCGCCACCGTTGCGGTTCACCTTCGGTGTGCACCTGCATCAGCCAGTTGGCAACTTCGACTCGGTGTTTGAAGAGCATGTTACCGAGGTGTATCTGCCGTTTCTGCGACGGCTCGCCGAGCGTGACATGTTCCCGATCGCGCTACACATTTCCGGACCACTGCTCGAGTGGATGGAGGCGCACGACGCACGCTACCTCGACCTGCTCGGCTCGCTCGTGACGCAGGGCAAGGTGGAGCTGTTACTCGCTGGGATGTACGAACCCGTGCTCGTCGCGCTGCCGCGCGAGGATCGCATCGAGCAGATTGTCTGGATGCGCGAGGCGCTCGCTCGCCGGTTTGGTGTGGACGCGCGCGGCCTGTGGCTCACCGAGCGCGTATGGGAGCCGGGGCTGGCGGCCGATCTCGTCGATGCGGGTGTGCAGTTCGCGCTGGTGGACGATCATCACTTCAGGGTCGTTGGTTTCCCGCCCGAGCAGCTGCATGCACCCTTCTGGACGGAGAGCGGCGGCAAGCGCGTGGCCCTCTTCCCGATCGATGCGAAGTTGCGCTACCTGATCCCGTTCCATGATCCGGAAGAGACGGCGGCGTATCTGCGTGGACTTCGCACAGCGGGGCACCGTCTCGCGGTCCTTGCTGATGATGGAGAAAAGTTTGGTGGCTGGCCGGGCACGCGTGATCTCGTGTACGGCCGCGGTTGGTTGGACCGCTTCATCGATACGCTGCAACAGCTCACTAATTCTGGTGAGGTGATGCTATCCACTTTCGCGGACGCGCTGAAGGATGTGCCGAGCGGTGGGCTCGCTTACCTGCCAGCGGTCTCATATCGCGAGATGGAGATGTGGTCGCTCCCTTCTGCCGCGGCCGCGCGCTTGGAGCAGCTGGAGGAAGATCTCGGCGCTGAGCGAGTCGCCGGCCTGGATGGGGCGTTGCTGCGCGGTGGCCACTGGCGCAACTTCCAGGTCAAGTATGTAGAATCCAACCGGATGCACAAGAAGATGCTCGCACTGTCTGCGCTCTGTCGCGACCGCGGCGATCCGTATGCGGCGCGACTGGCGATAGGACGCGGTCAGTGCAATGATGCGTACTGGCACGGCGTGTTCGGCGGCCTGTATCTTCCCCATTTAAGACAGGGCGTATGGCGCGAGCTTGCCCGTGCGGAAGAGATCCTGCGGGCTGGTGAACCCCTCACGCAAGATGTGTTTGACCTTGACTACGACGGTGCCGATGAGATCTGGGTACACTCGCAGCACTTCTCGGCAGTGGTGAGCCCGGCGCGGGGCGGTGCGATCGAGGAACTCACGCTACTCGCGACCGGTGTCAATTACGCCGACACGCTCACCCGCCGCCGTGAGTCGTATCACCGCCTGCGCGAAGATGCAGCCGCGGTGACGATGGATCCGCTCGCTGTCGATGGTGTTGCTACCCCCAGCATTCACGACATTGAAAATGAGCTGCGCATGGATCAGCTCCCACCGGTTGACGTCGATCTTCGCGCCCTTTTCGTGGATCGTGTGCTCCCAGCCGGTTTGATGCGCGCGGAGTATGAGGCGGCTGCGTACGAGCCGTCAGTCTCGTTCGCCAACACGCACTTCGCGTTTCGCGTCGAACATGTGGGACCGGACCTCGAGATCGTGCTTACCGCGGATGACGGTGCAATGACTAAGCGGATACGGTTCACGGAGCGCGGTAACGTGCGCGTGGAGTACAGCTGGGATCCCAGCGCCTTTCCGCCCAATGATTATTTCGCTTCGGAGGTATCCCTCGCGCATCCAGCCGTCGTCCGCGCGCACAACGCTGTCGACATCTGGCGCTTCTGGATCGAGACGACCGCGAAATCGGAGCACGGACTGGAACGAACCATTCAGGGCGAGTCGATCACACCGCGCTGGCCGATTGCCGCTGGCTCCGCGTCGATCGACATCGACATCGATCCGATTGTTGCGGGCGCACCGGTCGATGTGCCGGTCAACATACCGGCGGGCGTGGCGTGACTTTCGTCATCTTTGTCGCGCCGCTCTTCTCCGATAGCGCCTCTGCCATGGTCGTGGCCGCGGGGAGCCTGCCAGGCGTTCGACTCGGCGTGATTACTCAAGACCCACTGGAGAGTGCGCCCGCCGCGGCGCACTCTCTGATCGCGGCCCACTGGCGAGTAAAGAGCGTGATTGACGCGGGCGAGATCAGCGGAGCAGTACACGCACTCGCCGCGCAGCATGGACGACCCACGCGACTGTTCGGCGCGTACGAACAGTTGCAGGTGCCGCTCGCACAGGTGCGCGAGGAGCTGGGCATCGAGGGAATGAGCGTGGAGACAGCGCTCAATTTCCGCGACAAGTTCCGGATGAAGAACGTGCTGCGCGCCGCGGGAGTCCCGTGCGCGCGACACGCGCTCGTCGAGAGTGAGGCCCAGGCGTGGGACTTTGTGCGCGAAGTCGGCCTGCCGCTCGTCCTCAAGCCGCCGGCCGGTGCGGGTGCCCAGGCAACCCATCGTGTGGCCACATCCGGCGAGCTGCGCGACGTGCTCGCGAGAAATGTTCCGACCGAGCAGCGGCCGGTGCTGATCGAGGAGTTCATCACCGGACAGGAGCACTCGCTCGAGACAATATCGATTGATGGCGAGCCTGTCTGGAACTCCCTGACCGAGTACTTCCCCACGCCTCTACAGGTACTGGAGAACCCGTGGATGCAGTGGTGCGTGGTGCTTCCGCGAGAGACGAACGGACCCGAGTACGCGGACATTCGTGATACCGGCGCACGCGCCCTTCGCGCGCTGGGCATGACGACAGGGCTGACCCACATGGAATGGTTCCGCCGCGGCGATGGCAGGCTGGTGATATCCGAAGTGGCGGCTCGCCCTCCGGGCGCACAGATCACAACCCTCGTATCCCGTGCGAACGACATCGATTTTGTGCAGGCTTGGGCCCGGGTTACTATTACAGGCGAGTTCGAGCAGCCGGTGCAGAAATACGCCGTGGGCGCGGCCTATCTTCGTGGACAGGGTCGCGGCTCGGTAAAAGCGGTCCACGGCCTGCAGCAAGTACAGAGCGAGTTGGGCGGGATCATTGTCGACGCCGGTTTGCCCGTGGTCGGGCAGGTGCCGACAGGTTCGTACGAGGGCGAGGGCTACATCATCGTCCGTCATTCCGATACCGCCGTTGTCGAGCAGGCGGTGCAACGCATCGTAAGCCTCGTCCGCGTCGAGCTTGGGGTCGGGTAACGCCCGACTCCATCAAGCAAGCTCGCGCTATGCTGCCCTGATGCTGCTCTGATGCTGCTCTGATGCTGCTCTTATACTGCGTACTTCCGCGAACTATACCGCGACAGGATTGAAGCCGATGAACGTCTTGATGATATCGCCGGGCTACCCGGTAGAGATGCCGCTCTTCCTTCGCGGACTCACGGATGTGGGCGCCGCGGTGTACGGTGTCGCCGACGTCCCGCGGGACGAATTACCGGCATTGGCCAAGCAGCACCTGAGCGGCTATCTGCAGGTGCCGTCGCTATTGGACGAAGCGGGAGTAATTGAGGCTGTCCGGCGCTGGGTCGGTCCGGTCAAGATGGAACGCGTCGTCTGTCTCTGGGAGCCGGGTGTGCTCCTCGCGGCGAAAATCCGTGACGCCCTCGGCATACCGGGGATGACGCTCGAACAAGCCATCCCGTTCCGCAACAAGGACGCGATGAAGGAGCGCGTCGCGGCCGCTGGCATCCGTACCCCGCGTCACCGGTCAGCGACGAGCGCCGACGAAGTGCGTGATGCCGCGCAGGAGATCGGCTTCCCGATCATCGTCAAGCCGATTGCCGGCGCCGGCTCCATGGACACGTACCGGGCGGATAATAGTGCTGATTTGGACACTGCACTCGCGCGCATGCAGCACATCGACGAGGTGAACGTCGAAGAGTTCGTCGACGGCGAGGAGTTCACCTTCGATACTATCTGCATCGATAGTACAATCGCCTACTTCAACGTCAGCTACTATCGCCCCCGCCCGCTGGCGTTCCGTAGCACGGAATGGATCAGCCCGATGACGTACTGTCTTCGCGACCTGAGCGATCCCAGCCTGGCGGGCGGCATCGCCATGGGCCACGCGGTGCTGAAGGCACTCGATTTCCGTACCGGCTTCACGCACATGGAATGGTACCGAAAGGACGATGGCGAGGTCGTGTTCGGGGAGATCGCCGCGCGCCCGCCCGGTGCGAACACAGTCGATCTCATGAACTTCGCCTCCGATATCGATCTCTTCACGGGCTATGCTGAAGCCGAGGTGCTCGGCACGTTCATGCAGCCGGTGGACCGGAAGTACAACGCGGTGAACGTCTTCAAGCGGGCCGAGGGGAAGGGGCGAATCACGCGCATTGATGGACTTGACCGCATCAAGCAAGAACTCGGTCCCTATATCGCCCATATCGACCTGCTTCCGATCGGGGCGCCTCGACGCGACTGGGTCCAGACGCTCGTCTCGGACGGATATATGGTGCTTCGGCACCCGGACCTGCCAACGCTCATGCGAATGGCCGACACCGTGGCATCCGATCTGCGACTATACGCTGAATGACAGCAGGGGTATTCCCTTTCATTCGACGGCTGCGCCGACTGGGTCGCAGCCGGATCCAGCCAGGCACACTACACACGCTCGCGGGTGTCTACAGTCCGGAACTGGACACCACACGCGACGTGTACGTATATCTGCCATCTGGCTACGACGAGGATGTGCGCCGCTATCCTGTGGTGTACATGCACGATGCGCAGAACCTCTTCGACACGGGGACCGGCTTTCTAGGCTCCTGGTACGTGGAGGAGGCGGTATCCGCGGCCACACGACTGGGGCACCCGTGCATCGTGGTTGGTGTGCCGCACGCGGGTGTGGAGCGCATAGTCGAGTACAGCCCATTCGACGATGCGAATTTTGGTGCTGGCCGCGGCGATCTCTACCTCGACTTTCTCGTTGAGACTCTCAAGCCGCAGATCGACAAGCAGTATCGTACGCTTCGCGACCGACGCTGGACCGGGATCGCCGGTTCGTCCATGGGAGGATTGATCAGCCTGTATGCGGCATTCACTCGTGGCGATATCTTTGGATTCGCTGGCGCCCTCAGTCCATCGTTCTGGTTCGCCGGCGCTGCTATCTTCCCTGTAATCGAAACGGCGTTGGCGACAATGCCGGAAGCCGATAGGCCGCGCGTCTATCTGGACGTCGGCCGCTTCGACGGTGCGCGTGCAGTCGGCGACGCAAGGCGCATGCGTGATCTACTCATCGAAAACGGGTACCGCACCGGTGAGGATTTGCGTTGGGTCGAAGACCCGAGGGGTGGCCACAACGAGGCCGCATGGGCACGCCGCTTCCGCAAGGCGCTTCCCGCGCTGCTCGCAGCCTGAACCATCGACCGTGTGAACTTAGTGAGAACTATGTGGAACCTATGAAAGGATTGTCCACGTGAACCAGGAGCAGCACAAGTGGTATAGCCCAGCGCTCGGTCGCGACATGGACATGCTCGTCTTTGGCCACGGCGGAGCGAAGCTGCTCGTTTTCCCCACGACCCTCGGCAGCTACCGCGAGTGGTACGATCGTCACATGCACGAGGTGCTCGGCGATCAGATCGAGAACGGCTGGATCCAGATGTACTGTGTGGATCACGTGCACGGCGATAGTTGGTACAACTCAACGATCCACCCCGGCACGCGCGCGTGGCGACACCTGCAATATGATCGATATCTGCGCGACGAGGTGGTGCCGTTCATGAATTCGCGCAACCCCACCCCGTTCACCATCGCCACCGGGGCCAGCTTCGGCGCCTACCACGCGGTCTCATTCGCCTTTCGCAATCCCACGCTGGTGAATCGGGTGATCGGGATGAGTGGCCTGTACGATATCAGCGAAATGACGGGCGGCTTCTCCGATGCGACCATTTACGCGTGCAATCCATCCGCCTTCATACGCAACGAGCACGACGCCGAGCGCATCGCGGCGCTCCAGCGGCAGGACATCATTTTCACGATTGGCCGCGGCGACCCGTCGTTCCAGAACAACGTGGACCTATCCGCCACGTTGTGGCAGAAGCAGATTGGAAATGCGTTGCGCGTGTCCGAAGGCCATGCGCACGACTGGCCATATTGGGAAAAGATGATCCAACGCTACATCAGCGGCCACGACTGAGTGGCAACGACTAGACTGGAGCAGGCAAGATGAAAGACGACGAACGCAGGCCGGCCAATGGCGCTGCAAAGAGCAAGGGCAAGAAGAAGGCTTCGCCCGGCAAGACGGATAAGAAAACCAGCGCGCCTCGCGCAGCCAGTAAGCCGCCCGCGCCGGCCGAGCCGCCGTCGAGCATCGAGACGTTCATTGACGAGCCGGCGCCAACACCGCACGCTCCGGCACCGGAGCAGAACGCCGGTGTTGATGATCTCACCATAACGTGGATCAGTGCTGGTGGCGAGGGTGTTGACGCCGCTGCTTCGATCGCCGCGGACCTCGAGACGTCCCTATCAGACATGGCGGCTATGGAGGTCCTGGAGACTATCGCGTCCATAGAAGTGATGGAGGCGATAGAAGTTATAGAGCTTATGGAGGCGCTCGAAAGTCCAGAGCTCGTTCTACGACGCGCTCCGCTCAAGGTCGGGCTAATCGTTGGGCGCGAATGGTCGTTCCCGCCCAAGTTCATTGAAGAAGTGAACAATCGGGACGAGGGTGTCATTGCCGAATATGTGAAGCTCGGCGCCGAACACATGGATGATCCGTGCGAGTACGCAGTCATCATTGACCGCATATCGCACGAAGTGCCGTTCTATCGCACCTATCTCAAGCACGCCGTTCTGCAGGGGGCGACTGTCGTCAACAACCCGCTCATGTGGTCGGCCGACGACAAGTTTCTCGGTGCCTCGCTCATTACCAAGTTGGGCGTGGCGAGTCCCAAGACGGCCGTGCTCCCGAATAAGAGCTACGTCCCGGGCATCGTGCCGAGCGAGAGCTTACGGAATCTGGAATTCCCGCTCGACTGGAAAGCGCTCATCGAGTACGTGGGGCTCCCCTGCATCCTCAAGGACGCGCACGGCGGCGGCTGGAAGGAGGTGTACGTCTGCCGCTCGCTGGACGAGTTGATTCATCATTACGACAACTCGGGACTGCTCACGATGATCGTGCAGGAGTACATCGAGTGGGATCAGTTTGTCCGTTGTCTGTGCATTGGCCAGGAAGACGTACTCCCCATGAAGTACGATCCTCGTGAACGGCGTTACCTGGTCGAGCACGAGCATCTGGGCGTCGAGCTCGGTAATCGCGTCGTGCGCGATGCGCTCACGATCGTGCGTGCGCTCGGCTACGACATGAATTCCATCGAATTCGCGGTGCGCGACGGGATCCCGTACGCAATTGACTTCATGAATCCAGCTCCAGACATGGACCTCTACTCACTCACGCCGCACTATTTCGAGTGGGCAGTGACGCACATGGCCGACATGGCGATTCGGCTTGCCAAGGCCCCACGCAGGCAGGCTGCTGAACTCGGCTGGACCAGCCTGTTGACCGGGACGCGCACCAGGTGAGTACACAGTGAGTACACAGTGAGTACACAGTGAGCACGCAGTGAGCACGCAGTGAGCACGCAGTGAGCACACGGTGAGTACACCGAACGTGCGCCAGATCATCGAGCGCTATCATGAGCTGCTCGCCGACGACGGCCTGGCCGTCGAAACGCAGGCGATGCTGGACGATCTGCAGCAGCGGCGTGGGATCACGTTCGGCGCTCGCCCGCTGTGCACGGTACTTCGTCCGCGGCTCACCACGGTAGCAGCCCAGCGTCAGCTTGACGCGCAGATGCGGCCGCTTCTGCGTGCGTTCGCAACGGCGCTCGAGGCGGCTCTCAGCGACGCAAGTGTCAGGGCGCAGTTCCGTCTCGAGCCGTGGGAAGAGCAGCTCGTGTTGGAGGACCCGGGCTTCTGGCCCGCGAGTCCACTGTCACGCCTGGACGCGTTTATCATGCCCGAGACAGGCGCAATGGCAATCACCGAGTACAACGCTGAGACACCCGCGGGACCGGCGTTTACGGATGCACTGGCGGATATCTTCATTGATCTGCCGGTCATGCGTGCATTCGCGCCTCAGTGCGAGCTCCTTGCGCCTGCGACGCGGTCCGGCGTGCTCCGCGTGTTGCTCGATGCGTACCGACAGTGGTCCGGCGGACGGGCCGCGCCGCGCATCGTGATCCTGGATTGGAGTGAGGTGCCGAGCTCGCGTGAGTTTGTGCTGTTCGCTGAATACTTCACGTCGCGCGGGCTGTCGTGTATCATCTCGGACCCGCGTAACGCCGAATACAGAGGCGGTAAGCTGTACTGCGACGGCCAACCAGTTGACCTCATCTACAAGCGCGTGCTGATCAGCGAGCTGGTGCAGCGTGGTGGGCTGGACCACCCCGTGATTCGCGCTGTCAGGGATGGGGCCGTGTGCATGGTGAACGGCTTCCGCTGCAAAATCCTGCACAAGAAGGCGAGCCTCGCCGTTCTGAGCGACGAGGCGAACGCCGGCCTGTTCGACAGTACAGAGACCGCGGCCATCGCGGCACACGTTCCCTGGACCAGAGTGGTCGAGGAGCGCACGACAATGCACGACGGCGCGACCGTCGACCTGCTCCCTTTCATCGCACGCGAGCGCGAACGTCTGGTGCTCAAGCCCAATGATGAGTACGGCGGCACCGGGATCGTGCTCGGCTGGACCGTAGACGACACTACGTGGGAAGCGGCGATCCGCGCCGCGCTCGCGTCGCCGCACATCGTGCAGGAGCGTGTCGCCATTCCGTTCGAGCCGTACCCCAGTTACGTGGACGGCAGCTTGCAGGTGATCGACCGCATGGTTGATACTGCGCCGTTCATCTGTAACGGCGAATACAGCGAGGGAGCTCTCAGCCGACTCTCCACTTCCGCCCTTCTCAACGTAACCGCGGGGGGCGCGTCGAGTGTTCCCACCTTCATCGTGCAGACTCGATGATCGCAACAATCGCGACAGGCTACGTTTGCGTGGGAATCTCACCGTCACTGGTCCCATTCAGGAGAGAGCCATGAAGCCCCCGTCGCTTACGCTCGGCGTTGAAGAAGAATATCAGATCATTGATCCTGAAACGCGCGAGCTACGGTCGTATATCACGCAACTACTGCTGGAGGACCACCGCGTCCTCACGCAAGTAAAGCCCGAGCTGCACCAGTCGATAGTCGAGGTTGGGACGACTGTGTGCCAGACGCCCGCCGAGGTGCGCGCCGAGCTGGTCGATCTGCGCCGAGGTGTCATCGAGCTCGCCGCCCGGAAGGGCCTCAGGATCGCCGCGGCCGGCACGCATCCATTTGCCAACTGGGCTGAGCAGGAGATCACGCCACTGGAACATTACGTCGGCGTGCGCGAGGACATGAAGCAGCTCGCCGAGCAATTGCTGATCTTCGGCACGCACGTTCACATCGGGATCGAGGATCGCGAATTCCTCATCGATGCGGCAAACGTAGCGCGTTACGTGCTTCCGCATCTGCTCTGTCTATCCACCAGCTCGCCATTCTGGATGGGCCGCGATACGGGACTCAAGTCGTACCGGAGCATCGTCTTCCGCAGCTTTCCGCGATCGGGAGTGCCGCGCATTCTCACGTCGTGGGCGGACTACGAGAGCTATGTAGAAACGCTAGTGCTGAGCGGGTCAATTCCAAACGGATCGAAGATTTGGTGGGACGTACGGCCACACTGGAAATACGGGACTCTCGAGTTCCGCATCTGCGACGTGTGCACCCGGGTGGACGAGGCCGTGTGCATCGCGGCGATCGTTCAGGCGCTCGTCGCCAAGCTGTGGAAGATGCGCCGCGACAACACGACGCTTCGTCTGTACAGCGCGGATCTGATTGACGAGAACAAGTGGCGCGCCGCGCGATATGGACTCGATGGGAAGTTGATAGACTTCGGCAAACAACGCGAGTTTCCCGCCCGTGAGCTTATTCGTGAATTGATCGAGTGGTTCATCGGCGACATGGTCGACGAGTTGGGAACGCGCACCGAGGTCGAGTACGCGTACAGAATCCTGTCGGAGGGATCCAGCGCCGACAGGCAGCTTGCGGTGTATCAGAGGACTGGCAGCCTGAAGGCAGTCGTCGATCACCTCGTTGCAGAAACTGCCGAGGGCGTATTTGATCCGAACGGAACGCACTACGCTGACATGCTACGCGCGTGATGCACATCCACGTGACTTACATTCGCACGACTCGTCTCAGTGTGGCGAATCAAAGACAATCAAGCTAGGACATTCATGCAAGCACGGCCTGTCATCGGCGTTACCACGCAGACCCAAGAGGCGATTCCAAACGAGCTCCCCAAGTGCTGGATCATGGGACAGCGATACGTCGGAGTGCTCACCTCTTTCAATGCCGTCCCGTGGTTGATCCCACTGCTGGACGACGACGAGGCAACGCTGCGCGCGATCTACGAACAGCTTGACGGTGTGTTTCTGCCGGGCGGTGCCGATATCGATCCGTCGAGCTATGGCGAGGAGAAGTTCAGCAGCTGCGGACGTACTGACCTGGCACGCGACCGGACCGAGCTAGCGTTGGCACGTTGGGCCGCGGAAGATGGCAAGCCCGTGCTCGCAGTGTGTCGTGGCGAACAGATCCTGAACGTGGCCGCTGGCGGCACATTGTATCAGGACCTCGGTGCCGATCGCGAGGGCTCCATCAAGCACGACTATTTTCCTGTCGAGGGCGGCGGATACACGCGCGAGTTCCGTTCGCACAGCGTACGCATCTCGTCCGGCACGCAGTTGAGTCGGCTCGTGGAAGACGACACGGTGGAAGTGAACAGCATGCATCATCAGGGAATTAAGGACCTGGCGCCGAGCCTCGTGGCCTCGGCAATCGCTCCTGACGGCGTGATCGAAGGCGTCGAAGCGGCGAACGGCCACTTCATGATCGGCGTGCAGTGGCATCCGGAAAATCTGGTGGATTCAGATCCCCGCATGCACCGGCTATTCGCTGCGTTTTCCGCTGCGGCTTTGGAGTTTCGGCAGAAGCGAATGCAGCGGGCGCGGGTGTAGTCTGGGACAGAAAAGGCCTCCATCTCTTCACTCTCAAATGCGAGCGAAGTGCTCGGCAGCGGGCCGCACTTCATAGCCTTTGACCAGTGCAGCGCCTCGTACGACACGCGTCCGCTTCGGCGATGCCACCAGTTGGTCGGGATAATGAGGACGAAGAAGCCGGCGTACTGCAGGAGCAGCACGACGAGCATTTGTCGCGCCGAGGTCAGCAGCTGGGCGTCGGTGATATCGACGTCCGCTGCAACCGGTTGTTAGGCGGCCCTCACTGACGCACATAGCGCAAGTGTGTGGCGGCTGGACCATCAAGAACCCTGTCAATGCGAAACTGCGGCCCGGGCTCGCGCAGGTTCTCGAAGAGACGCCGCCCGCCGCCGAACAACACGGGTGCCAAGGCGATTTCCAGCTCGTCGACGACACCCATGTTCAGGTACTGCTGGATCACATCCGCTCCACCCGCGATACGGACATCACGACTGCCTGCTGATTCCCGAGCCAGCTCGAGGGCACGCTCCGGTCCGTCATTGATGAAGTAAAAGGTCGTCCCACCGGGGCGCACCCAGGGTTCGCGTTTCTCATTGGTAAGAACGTATACCGGTGTGTGAAACGGAGCCTCCTCTGGCCAGGCGATCTCGCCTTGGTCGAACATTCGCTTGCCCAAAATGTTTGCACCGATGCGCTCCGTATTGCTGCGAACCAGGTCATTGACCGGGCCCGTCTCTCCGCCTGGTCCGAACTTGAGGTTCTCGCGGAAGTACTGTTGGTTGATGATCCAGGCCATCATCGCACCCCACTTGGCGCCCCAGTTCTTGTACTCAGGATTGACCATGTTCATTCCTTCCGGTGCCATGTAGCCATCGAGGCTAAGTCCAATGTTGACGAATACTTTGCTCATGATTCTCCTATCGCCTGTTCGGATGTCGGCCTAACGCCCCAGCTAACTTGCGAGCGAGTCAAATAAAATGCGAGCGAAGCGAGCTTCCAAAAAATCGCTCGCCAAGTTCAGCGCACGTTATGCTGACGGGGGGAATGCCAGTTGCCCGGCTCGCTCCAGCGACGAACGACCTCTCCGCGAGCGACGACTCGTGTGCCTTCCACAACGTCGAGCGATACACCAACAACCAGTGGGCCATAATCGACACCAGTGTCCACGTACATCAGCGCGACAGTCGCCTCCACGGCGTCGCCAGGATAGATCCACTCCGGGCCATCGACGAACGCCACACCGAGATACTCCG
>JBPCQO010000273.1:0-21452 GCA_050998035.1 Gemmatimonadaceae bacterium
GAGACACGGCGAGACACGGCAGCGGCCACTCTCTCACGCAAAGAGCTCGGCATTAACAATGCCGAGCCTGCTCCTGGAGCACAGTATTCATGCCCCGCAGGGGACGCGGAGGATCCCGCCGAGGCTACTCCCGAGGCTACTCCCGAGGCTACTCCCGACGCTACTCCACCGTCACTGACTTGGCCAGATTGCGCGGCTGGTCCACGTTGGAGCCACGCTTGACGGCGATGTAATACGCCAGCAGCTGAAGCGGAACGGATGCCAGGATTGGAGTCACCAGATCGAGCGTCTCAGGGATGCGGAACTCATAGTCAATTTTCCCCTCCAGCGCAGCCTCGTACCTGCTGGTGATCGCGATCACCTTTCCCTTCCGTGCCTTCACTTCCTGCACGTTGGAAACGACTTTCTCGAACACCGAATCGTGCGGGGCGATGAACACCACCGGCATCATCTCGTCGATCAGCGCGATAGGTCCGTGCTTCATCTCCGCCGCCGGATAACCTTCGGCGTGGATGTAGCTGATCTCCTTCAGCTTGAGCGCGCCTTCCAATGCTGTGGGGAAGTTGTAGCCGCGGCCCAGGTACAGGAAGTTGGTTGCCCGCTTGAACTCTTCGGCCACGGCTTCGATCTCCTCTGCACGATCGAGCACGTTCTGAACTTGCGCTGGCAAAGCGCGCAACGCCTCAACGATCTCACGCCCGCGAACGGACGACAGCGCACGCAGCCGCGCCAACTTGAGCGTGAAGAGAAGCAGCGCCGTGACCTGGCTCGAGAACGCCTTGGTCGAGGCGACACCAATCTCCGGACCCGCGTGAATATAGATGCCGCCGTCGGACTCGCGCGCGATGGTGGACCCCACAACGTTGACTATTCCGAGCGTGCGGGCACCCCGCTGTTTGGCCTCGCGCATCGCGGCCAGAGTGTCCGCAGTCTCACCCGACTGCGAGATCACGATTGAGAGCGTACGGTCGTTCACGATCGGGTTCCGGTACCGGAACTCCGACGCATACTCCACCTTGGTGGGAATGCGCGCCAGATCTTCCAACATCATCCCACCAATGAGCGCTGAGTGCCAGCTCGTGCCGCACGCGGTGAGTACGATGTTGTCGAACTTGAGCAGATCCTCATCGGAGAGATTGAGGCCGCCAAGCTTGGCGGTCCCATCTTCGTCGAGCAGGCGCCCGCGCATGGTATTCTCGATGGTCTGCGGCTGCTCGAAGATCTCCTTGAGCATGAAGTGCTGGAATCCGCCACGCTCGATGAGCCCGAGATCCCAATCCACCTTGCTCTCGTTGCGGAGCATCTCGGTCGCGCTCTTGTCCAGGATGCGGTAGCCATTCCTGTCCAGCACGGCGATGTCGCCATCGTCCAGATACACCACACGCCTCGTATGCGCGAGGATCGCCGACACATCGCTCGCGACGTAGTAC
The DNA here is from genome assembly GCA_050998035.1 of Gemmatimonadaceae bacterium. Taxonomy (GTDB): domain Bacteria; phylum Gemmatimonadota; class Gemmatimonadetes; order Gemmatimonadales; family Gemmatimonadaceae; genus Fen-1247. The sequence goes on from JBPCQO010000273.1 coordinate 1,431, forward strand.
TCGCCGTCGCCCAAACCGAGCAACAGCGGACTTCCCTGCCGCGCCGCGACCAGCTTGTTCGCGTCCCGGCTAGAGACGACGGCGATGCCATACGTCCCGTCCACCTGTGCCAACGCGTCGATCACCGCCTGCTCCAGCGTGGTGTCGTACGCTTCCTGGATCAGGTGCGCCAGCACTTCCGTGTCGGTGTCGGACACGAACTTGTAGCCGAGCCCTTCCAGCTTTTTGGTGAGCGCGGAATAGTTCTCGATGATCCCGTTGTGCACTACCGCAATTGTTCCGTCCATGGACAGATGCGGGTGCGCGTTGCACTCGTTCGGCTCGCCGTGCGTGGCCCAACGGGTATGCCCAATTCCAAGATTCCCTTCGATCGGCCGTTGCGCGATCGCATTCTCCAACCGCGAGATTTTTCCCGCGGCCTTGCGCGTCTCGACGCCGTTACCGTTCATGACCGCAACCCCGGCTGAATCGTAGCCGCGGTATTCGAGTCGCTTGAGCCCCTCTACCAGTAGAGGAGTGGCGCCCTTCTCACCGATGTATCCAACAATTCCACACATTAAGACCTCTATATCTTAGAGCGTTGGCCGCTCGTAGACCACAATTTACCCCTCAGCCGCCAGATCGCCCAAATAGCGCTTGCTCGTGATGACGTAAGTATCGGTATAGCCGATCGCTATTGCGGATGGAAGCTATCCCGGTACAAACGGAAAAACCCCGGGTCACTTACGACCCAGGGCCAACGTTATCTCCGCTCCGAGGTTCTTCACCAGTGCTCTGATCGTCCCCTTTACAAACACCTGAGCGACTGGCTTGTTGTCTGCCCCAACTAAGCAATCTGCTTGCCAGGCTCAGTTGGCCCGTCAGTATTTACGGTCTAGGCACGGCAGGAGCGGCGTGCGCTACGGGCGCTGCCTCGGCTCCCCTGTAAACGTGCTCCGATCGTCCAGTGATCGGTGGTAGTGCCGGCGATGGGGCAAGGCGAGGTGCGGGAGCGAGTCTGGGTGATGGAGACAGTTCAGTTCGCCCGTTCTGATCGTGCCACTCGTTCTGCTCTGGCCTATTCTGCCGACGTCTGGAATTGAAGCGCTCGTGCCTGCCGTATCGGAACCCGCCGCGCCGGTAAAAAAACGGCACTGGCACCGGTACCTCGACTGGCACCGGTACCTCGACGCGCACCTGTTCACCCACCCGAGCTGGTTCCTCGACAGGATCCAGCTGGCCGGTCAGTGTCGAGTACACGGGCCCGGCAGCGGTGATCATCGTCGGGTACGGGATGGATGATGAAACAGCCTTCGATCCCTGCGTGGAGCGCCGGCGCACTCCGATGATAGTCGGCAATACTGTCGGCGGCCCCAGATCACTGGCTGTGGGCGCAGGCGCCGACGCGGGTCGCGTCTGAGCGCCGGCGGCCGCGACCAGCAGAGCGGTTGCCAATGGAGCAAGTGTGATGCGTCCCACCTTATGCCTACTCATGTACCGGAACCTCCATCTTGTAGTGTCTGTGACACCTGATGATACCCGGCTATTCCGCTAACTGCTCCACCGCCTCACGACCAGCCCGGATCAACGCCCGCGCCTTGTGCTCGGTAGGGGCCTCGGCGATTACCCGCACGATTGGCTCCGTACCGGACGGTCGCACGTGAACCCAGCGGTCGCTCCAGGACAGCCGTAGACCGTCTTGCGTATCGACGACGGCATCGGGAAAGGTCGAGCGCAGCGCGTCGTACACCGACGCGAGCGGCGCGTCCGGAAGAGCGAGCTTGTCCTTGACGATGGCGTAGCGCGGATACTCGGCAACGATCTCCGACAGCGGCTTGCCAGCGTCGAGCAGCAACTGGAGGATGAGCGCCGCGCCAACGGGCGCGTCGCGGCCCAGGTGCATCTCGGTGAGGATCACTCCGCCGTTCCCCTCACCACCGATGGGTGCGCCCTCGCTCCGCATCCGTGTCGCGACGTTGACTTCGCCCACCGGCGCGCGGACCACCGTGCGCCCGGCACGTTCGGCAACATCGTCAACAATGCGACTGGTGGACAGGTTGGTCACGAGCGGGCCCGGGCGATGTCTAAGCACCACGCTTGCCGCGAGGGCGAGCGTGTAGTCCTCGCCAATGGCGTTGCCGTCGTCGGCGACGAGCGCGAGGCGGTCCACATCAGGGTCAACCGCGAAACCAACGTTTGCGCGGGTGCCGCGAACGAGTGCTTCGAGCTCACCCAGGTTTTCAGGCACAGGCTCGGGTGGACGCGGAAAGAGGCCATCCGCTTCCAGATTTATTGACTCCACTTCACAGCCCAGCTCCCCCAGCAGAAGTGGCATGAATAGACCACCCGCCCCACGCACGCAATCAAGTGCTACACGAAACCGCCGCTCACGCAGTCGCGCCACATCGATGAACGGTAGCTGCAGCACTGCTTGGATGTGGCGCCGGATCGCGTCCTCGTCGTACTCAACGGTGCCGAGCCTATCCCACGTTGCGCGTGGAAAATCGCTCTCCACGGTGGCGCGCATCTCCGGTGCTTCATCGCGGTCAAGGAAGAGCCCCGATGGTCCGATGAACTTGAGCGCATTCCACTCCACCGGGTTGTGACTGGCCGTTATGGCAAGACCGCCTGCGGCGTGATGGTGCTCCACCGCGAGCTGCACGGTGGGAGTGGGGACGATCCCGACGTCGATCACGTGCGCCCCGACACTCTGTAGCGCGGCGAGAACTGCACGGTGAAACATCGGCCCGCTCACGCGGCTATCGCGGCCAACCACGATCGTCTTGTTTACAACTGCATCCGCAGCTGTGCTTGCAGCGGCACTTGCAGTTGCGCGCGAGATCGCCCACGCACCAAAGCCAGCGGCGAACCTCGTGACGATCTCGGGAGTGAGCGCCTCGCCGACTTTCCCGCGCACGCCCGAGACGCTCACCATCAATCCAGGATATTCCATTCGTAAAAAGCTGATGCCCGTGCGACAGGCACGGGCATCAGGAAAATCTACGCGGACGGACGACCAAGCGAAGCCCGCGAAACTCCGCTCAGCCAACGATGACGTTTACTTTCGGCGGCGGCGCACCATCGGCACGAGGCCCACGAGCCCGGTGCCAAGCAAAGCCATGGAGCCGGGCTCGGGCGTGGTGGTGACGTTGCTGATGGTGCCCGTGAGGACGAAATTGCCTTCGCCCCTCAACGCGGCAGGATCGTTCACTCTGAAGTCAAACGCGCCGCCATTGTAGGTGTAGTGCGTCGGGCCGTTATTGGAGAAGTCCAGCGCGTACACACCGCTGTTGAACAGCAGAGCGCCGTTGATAAACGAGAGTGAGCTCTCGCTTCCCGGTACAGTGCCGGAAGGCTGGAGGAACGAAGTCATGAGCGTGAACGGCTGCAGTATGCTAAGCGAGCTATTGAAAAAGCCCCCCGCATTCACGTTGACCGTTCCGAGATTGACGGTGTTGCCAACGCTGGTGAACGTTCCGCCGTTGAAAGTGAGAGTTCCGGCGGCAGCCGAAGTATTGGTGGAGCTGAGATAGGTGCACGTGGGGCTGGCGCTGAAGCACCCTTTAGTCTGCACCTGAACCAATTGCGCCTGCGATGTTGCGGCGACGGATGCCATGAGCACCGCGCCCGTCATGAGCTTCGAAACCATCCCATTCATAAAATCCTCTCCCTGGTGAGTTTTGGCGGTATGCCATTTGCGGAAAGGAGGTTTGTTGTCGGATCGTCGCGGCAATGTGTCGTGCGCCGCCAACAACGAAAGTCCCCCGCTTCATCGCCACTCCGGGCGACCCTCTGCAAAAGGGCCCGCAGTGGTGTCTTTCGTGTATGTGTATTGGCAGGGGACATGCCAACTACGAATAGCGCTATCGCTGTTGCAGCGACCGCGTTGAAGCGGCTAAAGCCGCTGAGGGGGTTGGATCCTGTTGCTGGCAGCCCAGCTTGTCGCGCCGCACCACTGTTATGAATGCGGCCCCAAGCTCGGGGTCGAACTGACTGCCCAGGCAGCGCTCAATCTCGGCGACCGCATCCTCGGGCGACATTATGCGGCCGCGCCGGTACACCCGTCCGCTCGTCATCGCATCGAACGCGTCGGCCACGCCGGCAATGCGAGCCTCCAGCGGAATCTTGTCGCCCACGAGCTTGTCCGGTGTGCCACGGCCGTCGAATCGCTCATGGTGCGAACGCACGATGTTGAGCGCGGCCGGCGCCTCGCCGAGTAGCGGGGAAAGAATGTGCCAACCGACCATGGGGTGAGTCATGATATGCTGGTACTCCTCGTCAGTCAGACGCTCTTCCTTGTTCAGCACGGCCTCGCGAACACCAATCTTGCCGATGTCGTGCACGTGGCCGCCCAGCTCGATCTGGCGCACCTCGCGTTCACCCAGGCCCAGCTCGCGTGCGAGCAGCGTGGAGTAGTGGCTCACGCGGATGGAGTGTCCACGCGTGTATTGGTCCTTCACTTCAAGTGCCTGCACCAGCGCCTGAACGCCGCCGAGGAAGATCTCCTCCAGACGACGGGCCTGGATCGCGACGAGCCGCTCCAGGCCCTGCTGGTAGTTTCGGTTCTCGACGATGAGCTGGCGCTTCTCCAGCGCCTGCGTCACCCGGGCGCGGACTTCTTCCAGGTGAAAGGGCTTGGTGAGATAATCCATCGCACCGCCGGCGAGGCAACTGAGCGCCACATCCACGTCCGTCACGGCGGTGATGAGAATGACCGCCAGGTCAGGATACCGCTCGCGAGCTAGCTTGAGCAGTTCGATGCCGTCGAGCCTGGGCATCCGCAAGTCAGTGAGCAACAGTTGAGCGGGTACCTTGGCCAGCTGCTCCAGCGCTTCCTGGCCGTCCGCGGCTTCCAGACAGGTGAACCCATCGCTCTTCATCAGCCGGACCAAAACCTGCCGAAGCCGAGGCTCGTCGTCCGCGACCACGCAATACATCGGCGGAGGCGCCGTCAATTCATCTTCTCGGTCATATTTCCTGAACGTATTTTAGCCATCGATCCTATCCCGTGCCATGACAAAAATCTTCGAAGACGACCTGAACGCTTCATTCGGAACGCGTGCCATCCACGCCGGCCAGCGCCCCGATCTGCTCTCCGGCGCCATCATGACGCCGATCTACCAGACGTCCACCTACGTTCAGGAAGGGATCGGCATCAACAAGGGCTACGAGTACGCTCGCGGAAAGAACCCCACCCGCGAGGCGCTGGAGCGCAACATCGCCGCGCTGGAAGGCGCCAAGTACGGCTTCGCGTTTTCCAGCGGGATGGGCGCGCTCGATTCGATCATGAAACTGTTCAAGGCCGGCGATCACTTTGTCGTGGGCGAGAACGTGTACGGTGGAACGTTCCGCCTCTTCGACAAGATTCTGCGCAACTTCGGGATGGACTTCACGTATGTAGATACGCGCGATCCGCAGCGCATCGAGGACGCACTCCGTACCGTTCGCGGCACCGCCGCCGTCTTGATCGAGACGCCCACCAATCCGCTCATGCGGCTCACCGACATCCGTGCGGCGGCCGACTCGGCGCACAACGCGGGCGCGCTCCTCATCGTGGACAACACCTTTGCCACGCCGTACTTCCAGCGCCCCTTCGAGCTGGGCGCCGACATTGTGTGGCATTCCACCACGAAATACCTCAACGGCCACAGCGACATGGTCGGTGGTATCGCGCTTGTAAACGATGATGATCTCGCCGCGCGGCTGCAGTTCATCCTCAACGCGTCGGGCGCCGTGCCTGGTCCGATGGACGCATGGCTGGTTCTGCGCGGCACCAAAACACTGCACCTGCGCATGGAGCGACACGATCAGAACGGCCGCGCAATCGCTCAGTGGCTCGCAGACCGGGTGGGTGATGAGAATGTGTTCTATCCGGGCCTTCCGTCGCACCCGCAATATGAGCTCGCTCGGCGCCAGATGACTGGCTTTGGTGGGATGATCTCCGTGGAAACGGGGAGCGTGGAGCGGGCGTCCCACGTCCTCGAGCGCGTCCGCGTCTTCTCGCTTGCGGAGTCGCTGGGAGGGGTGGAGAGTCTCATCAGCCACCCGGCGAGCATGACGCACGCATCGGTGGAGGAGGCGCGGCGCGCGGATCTCGGGATCAGCGCTGGGCTCATCCGGCTTTCCTGCGGCGTGGAAGATGTGGGTGACCTCATCGCCGATCTGGATACGGCCTTCGCGTGAGATCATCCGTTCACGTCGGCGTCGCGAGACTTTCCGGCGACACTTGTGACCGGCCGGACGTTGCAGCCGGGAGCGACGGGGCGTGAAGCTGCTGCTGGTGGGCGGCGGTGCGCGTGAGCACGCCCTCGCATGGAAGTTCGTACAGGACGACCCGACGCTCGACGTCATCGCGGCACCCGGAAATCCCGGCATCGCCACCCTGGCGCGCTGTTTCCCCGTTCGTGCGGATGATATTGCGGGGCTCATCGCACTGGCGCGTGCGGAGCATCCCGACGTTACTGTAGTCGGGCCGGAGGCACCACTCGCGGCCGGCATAGTCGATCGCTTCCGCGAAGCCGGGTTCGCGATCTTTGGACCGACGCAGGCGGCGGCACGAATCGAAACGTCCAAGCGTTTTGCCAAGGAGTTGATGCTGCGCGCGGGCGTCCCGACGGCACGGGCCAGTCATCACACCACAGTCGCCAGCGCTCGGCGAGCGGCCGCCGACATGGGGGCGCCGCTGGTGATCAAGGCGTCCGGATTGGCCGGTGGGAAGGGTGTTGTGGTCGCCGCCACAATGGCGGAGGCGGACCGCGCGATCTCCGCCATGTTGGACAGCGGAGCGTTCGGCAGCGCTGGACGCGAAATCCTCGTGGAGGAATTCATGGAGGGCGAGGAGCTGTCGGTCTTTGCCATTTGCGACGGCGTGCGTGCATGCGTGATGAAAGGAGCACAGGACCACAAACGGCTTCTGGACGGCGACATAGGTCCCAATACAGGCGGCATGGGAGCGTACGCACCTGTATCATTTGATACCCAAGCGTTGCAAGCGCTCGTGCTGCATTCAATCATTCATCCCACGCTCGCCGCCCTGAGGGAAGAGGGATCTCCCTTCACGGGACTGCTTTACGCGGGGATCATGCTCACGACTGGCGGCCCCAAAGTGGTCGAGTTCAATTGCCGCTTTGGCGATCCCGAAACGGAAACCCTGCTCCCGCTAATGGTCAGCTCGCTTCTCGCGCCAATAGCCGCGGTTGCCCGAGGCGAATCGCTCGCGAGGACGCAAGCCTTTCGGTGGAGATCAGCCGCGAGTGTGACGACGGTGCTCGCCGAAGCCGGGTACCCGTCCAGCCCGCACTCTGGTGATCCCATAGACTTTCCTCCACCGGACGATGACGTGTTCGTCTTCCATGCTGGAACCAGCGAGGCGACGAGATCACCGTCCGCAGTGGGCGCGGTACCGCGCGTTGTCACGTCAGGCGGGCGGGTGCTCGCGATCACTGCTGTCGACTTAACACTGGCAGCTGCCGCCGACAAGAGCCGCGCGTACGCCGGGGCGGTCAGCTTCGCTGGGAAGCAGATGCGCCGCGACATTGCGTGGCGCGAGTTGACGAGGTTGGCAACTCCGAAAGGGAGTTCACCTGCCTGAACTCCCCGAAGTCGAGACGATCGCGCGCGGTGTCAACGATGCGGTCGAGGGGCGCACCATCATCGCCGTAACGGTACCGCGGCCGGATGTTCTGCGTGAGGTGACAGCCCGCGAGCTGGAGCGTCGCGCAGTAGGTGCGCGCATCGACGGAGCGGCTCGGCGAGCGAAGCACATAGTTATCGCACTAAATAGTGGCGATGCGCTGGTCGTGCAGCCCCGGTTCACCGGTGCACTCCTGGCAGGACTGGACCAGAACCTCACCGCGTACGACCACAACTACATCGCGGTTCACTTTGCGCTGGAACACGGTCACTCCCTCGCGTATCGAGACGTGCGCCGGCTCGGCACAGTTTCGCTGATGGGAACGGAGCAGTTGGAACAATATTTCGGAAAGTTGGGCGTCGAACCACTGAGCGACGCATTTACGGGCGAGCGTTTATCGGGTATTCTTCGGGCTTCCCGGCAGCACGTCAAAAAAGTGATAATGGATCAGTACAAGGTGGTCGGCGTTGGAAACATCTACGCCAATGAGGCGCTCTGGCGCGCCGGAATCGACCCGTCGCGCTCGTCCCAACGGGTGAGCGCAGACGAGGCGTCGGCGCTGCGGGACGCGATAGTGGAAGTCCTGCACGATGCGATCGCCGCGGGCGGCTCCAGTATCCGCGACTATCGCAACGCTAGCGGCGAGGAGGGGCAGTTCGCGCAGTCGCACGCGGCATATGGTCGTGCCGGTAAACCGTGCAACCGCTGTGGCCGGACGATGATCGGCACTCACGCGGTGGACGGACGTCAGACCGTGTTCTGCGCCCGCTGCCAGCGATAGCAGGCGTCGACTGGCGAGAAGAGGCGTGTACACCTTCAAGGACCCCACCAGCGAAGAGCAACTCGCTGCGATGCGTGCGTGGGTGCGCGAACACGCGACCAACAACCCCGGCGTGTACCGCATGCTGGCGGCCAACGGTGAGATAGTATACGTCGGCAAGTCCAAGGCGATACGGTCGCGCCTCATGAGCTACTTTCGCGCGGTGTATCCGGAAGACAAGGGAGCGCGAATCCTGCGGGAGGCGACGCGAATCGAATGGGACTATGAACCGAGCGAATTCGCGGCGCTGCTGCGCGAGCTCCGACTTATCAAGCAGTACCGCCCACGTTTCAACGTGCAGATGAAGCGCGACGCGCGGCACTACTCGTTCATCAAGGTGACGCGCGGTGCGGCACCGAAGCTCATCGTGGTGCGCGGCGCCGGTCAAGACGATGCAACCATCTATTACGGCCCGTTCATGGGAGCTCAGCGCATCTCGGAAGCGGTGCGCGAGCTGAACGACGTACTCGGTTTGCGCGATTGCCGCTCGGACCAGCCCATCTTCTTCGCCGATCAGCCAGAGCTATTTACGGGGTTCACACGCACGCCGGGATGTATCCGGCACGAGATCCGTAAGTGCCTGGGTCCGTGCATCGGTGGGTGCAGTGTGGCTGAGTACGACCGGCAGCTCGGGTTGGCGCGTGCATTTCTGGACGGCTCGAGCAACGGTCCGGCCGAGACGCTGCGGCGGCAGATGGAGGCGGCCAGTGAGGTGCTCGAGTTCGAGCGCGCGGGCGTGTTCCGGGACAAGCTGACGCGGCTGGAATCCTTGCGCGAGCAGTTCGACCGCTTGCGCTTCGCGGTCGAGACATTGTCGTTTGTGTACGACGTCCCAGGGTGCGACGGACGCGACAGAACCTATGTGATCCGTCGCGGCATCGTGCGGGCCGAAGTGGATACACCGAAGACCCGCGGGGATCGCAGCGCAGTGCGCAAACTGGTGGATCAGATCTTTGGCGAGACCGGCGGCACCGGCGCATCGATTCCCACGCATGAGATCGACGAGCTGCTACTGCTGTCGAGCTGGTTCAGAAAGTTTCCAAACGAGATGGAGCGTGCGGAGCGGGTGGCCTGAATAACGCGTGAACAACGCGTGAATAACGCGTGAACAACGCGTGAACAACGCGTGAACAACGGTTGAGAGCTCTGGGCGGGTGATGGTTCACCCGCCCAGACGTGCGGAACTACGGCTACTTTTTGGTCTTTGAACTTTGGTCCGACGGCGACCCCTCTCCGCGAGCACGGGGATCAGGCTCGCCGGTGGTCGCGTCGAGCACGGCTTCGGTAGAATCGGGAGAGTCCATGCCGCGTCCAATCGTGCGGCCGGAGCCTACTTTATCCGGATGATCCTCCTTGCTTGAATCGTTCTGGTCGCGCTTGCCTTCGTCGTAGCTCTTCTTGTCTGTCATTGATTCCTCCGAGTTGGTTGGCCGCATAACTAGCATTGATCGTGCCCTCAAACCTCGCATTGCACATGGACCACAACTGGCGACAGATCGGCGCATAATATGACACGTAATCTCATCCAGGCGCTTGCCCTCGGCCTGGCAACAGCTGCATTCGCCGCATGTCACAAGGACGTGGCAGTGAACAGGCGCGCTATTTCCGTGATGGAAACAGCGCCAGCGCCGCCTCCGTTGCCGCTGTCCAGCTTCAACGCTCCCATACAGTACGACTTCACGCCGGTGCTCAGCATTGTGGAGCGGGTGGTACCGCACACCTTTGGCTCGCTGGACAGCCTGCATGCTGTAGGCGGAGACAAAGGGAAACAGTACGCATATGAGGCAACGCGTGGACCGTTCACGGCCTTCGCTGAGGGACCGCTGCTGCACCTGCGCGCCACCATTTCTTATGCGGCACGCGGATACTATAAGCCGCGGATCGGCCCGACGCTAAGCGCGGGTTGCGGAGATAACAAGGAGCGACCGCGGCTCCAGATCGAGATGGTAACCCCGATCACGCTTACCGCTAACTGGCACCTCAAGTCGCACGCGCAGCTCGCGAGTCTCGTGCCCGCATCCACGGCAGACCGGGACCGCTGCACGGTCAGCATCCTTAACTACGACGTGACCGGCCAGGTGGTGGAGGCGGCTCGAAAGGCTCTCACCTCGCATCTGCCTAACATCGATCAAAAGATCCGCGATGTGGATCTCACCGGCCGCTTTACCGGCTGGTGGGGGATACTGAACAGACCACTCAAGCTCACGGACGCCGTGTGGCTACTGTTGCAGCCCAAGCGGCTACGCGTGGGGAGCGTCTCCGGCACTGGACACGAACTCACCATTCAGGCTGGTCTCGATGCACTCCCGATGGTTGTCACTGGTCCAGAGCCGCATACGGACACGTTGCCGCTCCCGCCGTTATCGCACGACAGTATATCGGGCGGCTTTCACGTACTGCTCGAGGGGAACGTGGATTACGCAACGGCCTCCAAAGCCATTACTAATGCGCTCAAGGGAAAAGGAATCACCGAAGCCGGCAAGACGGTCACAGCGCAATCGGTCGTCGTATCGCCCGACTCCGGCGGAAGGCTGTCGCTGGCGGCGACGTTCACGGGTGATGCCCAGGGAGTCCTCGTCTTCGTCGGAACGCCGCACTATGATAAGGCGCACGGCGTTCTCACCGTTCCGGATCTTGATTACGATCTCGCGACGGACAGCGATCTCATAAACGCATACGCATGGCTGCGCTCCGATGCACTGAGGTCAGTGTTCCGGGACAAGGCCGTTGTCCCCGTCACGCCGCTGCTGGAGAAGGGAAAGGCGCTGCTCACCGACGGTCTCAACCGTAAGCTGGGCGACGCCGTCACTCTGTCGGCCACGGTGGACTCGGTCGATGTGCGCGGGCTTTACGTGACGCGGCCGGGTGTGGTGGTGCGGGCCGAAGCTACGGGGCGTGCGGCGATGTCGGTCAAACAGAAGCAGTGACGGCTGGTCCGCCACACGAAACCGGTTTCCTCGACCGCGTCGTTAAAGACGATGGTATACAGAGCCGCTATCAGCTTTATGTACCGGCGAATTTCGATCGGTCCGCGGATTGGCCGGTAATTCTCTCGCTCCACGGTGCTGGCGAGCGCGGTAACGACGGACTGCTTCAGACCGCCATCGGACTTGGCAACGCGATCCGGCGTCATAGGGAGCTAATTCCCGCCGTCGTCGTCTTCCCGCAGGTGCCAGCCGACGGACTGTGGCTCGGACAATCCGAGCGCATCGCACTGCACGCACTCCACGCGGCGGTGGCCGAGTGCGGTGGAGATCCGGATCGCATCTATGTCGTGGGACTTTCCATGGGCGGATACGGCGCGTGGGAGATGGCGTCGGCGCAACCGGAGCGATTTGCAGCGATCGTATCGGTGTGCGGAGGTGTCACACCTCCCGCTACCGGAGCGACGATGCTACAGCCGCCGCAGGTGGCGGAGAACGCACCGGACCCGTTCGCCGCTGTCGCGGCGCGAGTGGCACCAATTCCAGCGTGGCTGTTCCACGGCGCCGATGATACCATTGTCCCACCCATGCAGTCTCGCACGCTCGTGGCAGCGCTACGAATCGCGGGCGGCGACCCTCGTTACACCGAGTACCCGGACGTCGGACACAACTCGTGGGACCGCGCGTTCGCGGAGCCGGAGTTGTGGACGTGGCTACTCGCTCAAAAGCGTCCACTCGCGTCACACTAACGCTTCTCGCCCACGTGTAGCGCGACTACGCCAAACGTGAACGAGCGCCAGTGCACAGCGTTGAAGCCGACGTTACTCATGCACCGGGCCAATTCCGACTCCCTGGGAAAATGTTGCACCGACTTCGGGAGGTAGTTGTACGCGCTATGGTGATGCGCGACCGCGTTCCCCACGAGTGGGCACAGATGGTTGAAGTACAGCCGATATAGCCACCCGACCAACCGGTTCTGCGTCGCACCAAATTCGAGGATGACGAAGCGGGCACCAGGCTGCAGCACCCTGTACACCTCGCGTAGTGCGCCGTCCAGATCGACAACATTGCGGATGCCGAACACCACTATCGCGCCCGCGGCAAAGTCGCTGACAAAAGGGAGTGCGAGCGCATCCGCGGCCACCGGTTCGACGGTCGCCCGGGACACCTTCTTGAGCCCCGCCCGCAGCATCGGCTCTGCAAAATCAGCCGCGACGATCCGTCCGCGAAAGTCGGCGCGCCTGGAAATCTGCGATGCGACGTCGAGCGTTCCGGCGCAGAGGTCCAGGTACTGACCGTCGGGGTCGCGACCTATCCCGAGCGCTTCAATCGCCTGCCGGCGCCACCACTGGTCTAACCGGAAGCTGATGATCCGGTTGACTCGATCGTACGATGGGGCGATGTCAGAAAACATCTGTTTGACATACGCACGCTTCACATCCGAACCCGCTGCTGCGGCATCAGCGGTCGCGCGCTCGGGTTCGAGAAACGTCATGGAACGAAAGTTGACCGGCATACCCTAGCCAAACAAGCGGAGACACGGTGATTGTCTGCTCCGCTCCTTCACCCAGTCCCGGATCAGTGATGAAGCTCCAAATCGGCGGACGCGACGTTGTCGTACTCGCCAAGAAAACACTGCGTGAGATCCTGGACGACAACGTCCTGGGCTTGAGCGCGGAAACAGCATACAGCTTTTTCTTCGGACTGTTCCCAACGTTTTTGTTCGCAGCTCCGATCGTCAGCCTTATCGGTAAAAAGCAGGAGCTTTACGCTCAACTGTCAGGGTGGCTCGCATCGTCGCTTCCACCCGATGCGTTCACACTCATGCGTGGCGTGCTGCAGGACATCATCTTTGCCAAGAGTGCACCGGGGCTCATGTCAATCGGAGTGGTTCTGGCTCTGTATGCTGGTGCCGGAATGTTCAGCTCACTCATGAGCGCACTGAATGTGGCATATGACGCCCGTGACGCCCGCCCATGGTGGGAGCAGAAACTCGTCGCGATTGGGGCCACGATCGGTGCGGTCATCACGATCGGTGCGGCGATGCTGCTATTGTTGGGTGGCGGTGCGCTGGTCAGCACTATCTCGCACGCCTTGGGCTTGGGACCCATCGGGACAGCGCTCTGGGCAATTCTGCAGTACGTGCTGGTGTTCGCGCTGCTAATCGGCGGGATCTGGGGGATATACATGGTCCTGCCGGACGTACGCGCTCAGGACAAAAAGCAGACGCTCGTAGGCGCTGTGCTCGCGACGGTTCTCTGGGTGGTATTCAGCCTCGCTTTCCGCCTGTACGTCGCCCATTTCGGATCGTTCAACCGGACCTACGGTGCGGTCGGCGCGGTGATTGTGCTACTCACCTGGATGTACTGGTCGATGTTCGCTCTACTCGCCGGCGGCGAGCTGAACTCGGAGCTGCGTGCGGGGACGGGAGGCACAGCCATCCCCACGCATCAGTCAACCGTTCCGAACAGAGTCCCCACTCATGAGGGAGTCCCGAACGCGTCCAGCGAGCTGCGTTAATGCCCGCGCGGCTGCTGAAGCGGGCTCAGCGGCAACGATCGGCTTACCCGAGTCGCCGCCCTCACGCACTCGCGGGTAAAGCGGGATCTCGGCGAGCAGTGGGATGCCAAGCAGGTGGGCCAGCCTGCTGCCGCCGCCGGAGCCGAACAGAGCCGTAGGCTTGCCGCAGTGGGGGCACTCGAAGTACGACATGTTCTCCACCACACCGAGCACCGGAACACCGACGCGCTCGAACATCTTCGCGCCGCGGAGCGCGTCGCCTGTGGCGACGTCCTGTGGCGTTGTTACGATCAGCGCACCATGAACCTGGGTCGCCTGCACCAGCGATAGCTGGGCATCGCCCGTTCCTGGCGGCATGTCCACAATGAAGTAGTCCAGGTGACCCCAGGCAACGTCGCGCAGAAATTGGGTGATCACCTTCATGATGATCGGTCCGCGCCAGATCGCCGGCTGGTCCGCGGGGATGAGGAATCCGAGCGACACAACTCTAACCCCGTACGCCTCGTGCGGGATGATCCTGTCCTGCGCGTCCACACGCGGCGCACCGTCCAGACCGAGCATTCGCGGGACGTTCGGACCATAGATATCGGCATCCATGATTCCGACTCTGGCACCTGTTGCGGCGAGCGCTACGGCCAGGTTCACGGCGACCGTGGACTTGCCCACTCCGCCCTTCCCGCTGGAAACGGCGATGATCTGGCCCAGGTCCGGGTAGGTGACCGGTGTAGGAGCAGGAACCGTTTTTGGGGTTGGCGCAGTCTGCTGGTCCATCACCGGGAGCTGGCGTCCGGTCGGTCGCTGATCACTCATGTGCGAAATGTAACGACACGGGTAATCGCCTCTAGCCTCTGACAGACCGTTGACTCCGACATATCGCGATATATCTTCAAGCACATATGGTAGTTCGATATATCGCGTGATATATCACGCTATAACCAACGGAGAGACAGAATGTCTGGATTTGACTGCTGGATCAGCGGAATGCGGCGCGGAATGTGGAAGGGCGCCAATTTTGGCTTTGACCCGAGCCCGTTCTTTAACGGTGCACCGTGGCGCGGCGCGCGGGGTGGGCCGAGGGGCGGTAGAGTTTTCGATCAGGGAGATCTCAAGTACGTGATCCTGCAGTTGCTGGTGGAGAAGCCGAGGCACGGGTACGAGATCATCAAGGCCATCGAGGAGCGGTTTGGCGGCACGTATTCGCCGAGCCCGGGGACAGTGTACCCCACGCTCACGATGCTGGAGGACATGGGGTACGCGCGAGTGACACCTCAGGAAGGTGGCAAAAAGGTTTACGACATCACTGATGAAGGACATAAGTATCTAGAGGAGAACCGTTCCGCGGTTGACGACATCTTTTCGCGCATCAGCGAATTCGCGCAGAACATCTTTGGTGAGCCAATGATGCAGGTCCACCGCGCGATGAAGGATGTGGGGCGCGCGGTTTACGTGAACGATCGAAAGAGGACCGCGGATCAGCTCAAGCGGATCACGGAAATCCTGGACCGTGCCGCGGCGGAGATCGGCGCCGCTTAGCTGCTGGCAGGGTTAGCTGGCGGCAGGATAGCTCGTGATCTGCCGGGCTATTTAGCGTCGGCCGCCGCGGCGGTCCGATGCGCCCGTAAAGAGTTGGCTGCTGCGCGTGCGGTGAGTACGCGCAGCAGCTCCGCCGCATATTGGTACCCGGCGCCACGTTCATCTTCGTGCGGCGAGAGACCCTCCAGCGATTTTACCACTTCGCGCGACAGAACCTCCGCGTCACGCTCCAAAGCGTGCTCGCTCCACCCGAGGCGGTATCGCTGCGCACCATGCAGCTCGGCTATCGTGCGCTGCAATTCACTACCGTCGTGCAGCAGCGCTGCGGCGCGCTCCCGGAGCGCACCCAGCGTAGCGAGCGCCGTGGCGAACTCCGCGAATAGCGTCCCAGCGTGGTCGCGAAGGTGCGTATCAGTCACATCGTGGCCGTATGGAACAATCCCCTGTTCCCTCAGCGCGCGTACGTACTTTGTCGTCAACCCGTCGGCGTTAGTCGCAAATGCGCGACCGAGCGCCTCCATCTCATCTGCCGCAGCGCCGGTGGGGATGGCGATGTCGCCGAATGTCTGATGACGCAACCGCGCCCGGGCGTCCGCTGCCTCGCTGGGCGCCGCTGGCAAATGGTTGGCCTCGGACGGATCAGCGGGTGCCGGAAGCCAGAGCGTGAAGTTGGAACCTTGGCCGCGTTCGCTCTCGACCGAGATGCCCCCGTGCATTAGCCGTGCAAACCTGCGGCTCATGGCGAGGCCAAGCCCAGTGCCGCCACGCTCACGAGTATGCCCACTCACTCCCTGCACGAAAGGTTCGAACATCCGCTCCAACTCGTCCGGACCTATCCCCATTCCAGTGTCGCGCACGCTCGCGAACGCCCATGGCCCAGCTCGCTTTGGCTCCATGTTCGGCGGTAGGTCAGCGGTGGTTCCGCACGTCACGTTTACGCGAGCGCCCGGATCGCTGAACTTTATGCTGTTGGACAGAAGATTCGCCAGGATCTGACGAACGCGATTTGGATCGCCGACGTAGGTAGTCTCGCGGGCGTTGTTACACTCGTCGACGAGCGTGATGTTTCGGGCAATTGCCTGTGGGCGCACCAGCCCGAGCGCCGACTCGGTCACGTCGCGAAACGAGCCGATCTCCTCGGCCACCTGCATCCGTCCGGCGTCCACCTTTGACAGGTCGAGTACGTCGTTTACGAGTGCCAAAAGATGTACGCTGCTAGAGCGGAGGCGGTCAAGATGCTCGTGCTGTGACTCCGTCACGGGGCCGAGCACACCCATGTCGAGAAGTTGGGAGTAACCCAGGACGGCGTTGAGAGGAGTACGTAACTCGTGCGACATGGTGGCGAGGAACTCGGATCTCACGCGATTCGCTTCGACAGCTTCGGTCCTGGCCGCCTGTACGCGCTGGAGTAGCTCCATACGCTCGCTGAGGCTTAGAACGATGGCGTCGGGAAGCTGACCGGCCAATTGCAACACCGTCTCAGCGTCTCCCGCGCTGAGTACGGTCCACCCCGCGCCTCGCAGAACCTGGCCCAGAGAGCCGCGCGTCTCCGCATTTGAATCAGCGATCAGTACGGTGCGAGGACGCGCGCTTTCCGCGGTATTCTGCGTTCGTCCGCCCTCGCTCCCTTCATTTGCTTCGCTCGACATCCTGGCGTAATACGAAGGATTCGAGCCACAACGTCATGATTCAGCCATCAATACCGGCTCTTTGCGGCTACTGCACCCCGATGTACTCGCGGGCGGCGCTCACTACCCTTTGCTGCACCGCTGCCAGCGACCCTTCAACCAGAGCCCCGGAGGCCTTCACGTGCCCGCCGCCGCCAAACTGATTCGCGAACTCGTTAGCGTCCACGTCGCCGGTGGTGCGAAACGATATCTTGACCCGATCGTGGCCCAGATCGCGGAAGAATATCGCCATTCGCGTTCCCGATACCGATCGCGCGTGTTCCGCGATACCGTCGAGATCCTCAGAACGGACGCCGTGTTCTTCCAGAGCGCCGGCTGCAACAGAAATCCAGGTGAGCCCATACGCGGCATCCACCTCGAGCGTCCCGAGTGCCTCGCGCAGCAAGTTGAGCCGCCCCACGGGCACCGAGGCATAGAGGCGCCGGTACATCTCGTCGGGCAGCACCCCAGCCGCGAGAAGCTGCCCGGCAACAGCGTGACACCTGGCCGATGTGTTGGTGAAACGGAAGCCGCCCGTATCTGTGAGCAACGCGACGTACAGTGAATTCGCGATGGCCGGCGTGACATCGAGCCCGAGCACCTCCGCGAAGTCAAAAACCAGCTCGCCCGTGGCACAGGCCGCGGTGTCGGATAGAACTATGGTTCCGGGTGGATCGTCACTGGCAACGTGGTGATCAATAACGAGCTTGGGGACGGTGAGCGCGCGCACGACATCGGCGAGCCGGCTCAGTCGACTCAGATCGCTGATGTCCAGAACGATGATGACGTCTGCCGCCTGCATCACCTCCACGCCGCCGTCCGTCGCTTCAACGATGCGAGTGTCATCCGTGACGAGGAAATCGAACATCGCTGGCCACGGCGTGGGATTGACGATCGTGACCGTCATCCCCATCTGCTGAAGCAGACGCGCGAGCGCGGTTTCCGAGCCGCACCCATCACCGTCCGCATTGATGTGCGTGGACAAAACAACCGAGCGTCCCGCGCGCAATTCCCGCGCGAGACGCTCGGTTGCTTCCCGGCGGTGTGCCGGGACGGCTAAGAGATCACGCACCAGTGGAGTCCGCGCGCCCGATCTTGGAGTGGCTCTTTCCATACGTGAAGTAGATAACGAGCCCGATCACCAACCAGACGATGAGCCGCTCCCACGTGGCACGCGGTAGCGCCGACATCATGTAGCCGCAGACCAGGATACCGAGGAGGGGAACCACTGGCACAAATGGCGTACGGAATGGCCGCTCCAGGTTGGGGCTCCTGTAGCGCAACACGATCACGCCAGCGCACACGATGACGAAGGCGAGCAACGTTCCGATGCTGACCAGCTCACCCAGAGTTCCGACATCGAACAGTCCGGCAACGATCATCGCGACGACTCCTGTGAGAATCGTGGTGACGTACGGAGTATTGAACTTGGGGTGCACCTTGCCAAAGACGGCCGGGAGAAGTCCGTCACGCGCCATGGAGAAGAAGATTCGCGGCTGACCCATCAACATCACGAGCACCACAGAGGCCAGACCAGCGATTGCGCCGATGTTGACGATCGGACGCAACCACGCAAGCGCTGGACCGGCAGCTTCGACGGCGACAAACACGGGGTGCGGAACGTTCAGCGTCTTGTAGTTGGCGAGACCGGTCATCACCAACGCCATGAGTATGTAGAGCACAGTGCAGACGCCGAGCGACACGAGGATGCCGATTGGCATGTCGCGTTGCGGGTTCTTCGCTTCCTGCGCGGCTGTCGAAACCGCGTCGAATCCTATGTACGAGAAGAACACCACCGCCGCACCGCGCACGATCCCACTGATGCCGAAATGCCCATACACACCGGTATTCGGTGGAAGAAATGGATGCCAGTTCGCGCGATTGACGTAAGCGAAACCGAACGCGATTACCAGGAGCACGATCGCGACTTTGACGATCACGATTCCGTTGTTGAAGGTCGCGGATTCCTTGATGCCGACCACGAGCAACGTGGTCATCGCTGCCACGAGGACCATGGCGGGAATGTTCAGCGTCGAGCCCGTGGGTGTGAATCCCGTGGTGTCCAGGTACGCCAGTGGTGCGGTGCTCCAGTTCGGCGACAGATGCCAGCCAAGCTCGCCCATGAAGGCGGTGAAATAACCGCCCCAGCCAACCGCGACAGTCGCCGCGCCGAACAGGTATTCGAGAATGAGGTCCCATCCGATGATCCACGCGACGAGTTCGCCGAGTGTCGCGTAACCGTAAGTGTACGCGCTACCGGCGATCGGAATCATCGAAGCGAATTCGGCGTAGCACAGTCCCGCGAACAGACAGCCCACCCCCGCCAAAAGGAAGGAGAAGACGATTCCGGGTCCCGCATACTGTGCCGCCGCGGTCCCCGTTAAAACGAAGATACCGGCACCGATGATGGCCCCAATACCGAGGGTGGTGAGATTGAGTGCCCCGAGCACCCGGCGAAGCTTGTGCCCCTCGCCTTCCCCGGCCGCTTCGGCCTGCAGCACCGCGATACTCTTGCGCGACGTAAGTCCCATGAAAATCCTCGATGGTTCCTCACCCGATGAACCGCCGCGAAAATACGCGGCATCACCGGACGGGTGTGGCGCTACTCAATTCAAGCCAATGTCGACTGCACTACGGGCCGGCGGCGGCCCACGTTGGGACACCTGGCATATGTTGATACGGATCGCACGCCGGCGATCCGTATCAACATCCTGACTGCTCATCACTGCGCACACTGTCATTTACCCTGCTATGACCCTGCTACGACCCTGCTACGACCCTGCTACGGTCAGACCGAATAGTTCGGCGCCTCGCGCGTTATCACCACGTCGTGCGGATGCGACTCGCGCAATCCGGCCGCGGTGATGCGCACAAATTCGGTCTTGGTGCGGAGTTCGTCAATAGTGCCGCACCCAGCGTAGCCCATTCCGGCCCTCAGACCGCCCA
>JBPCQO010000158.1:0-10975 GCA_050998035.1 Gemmatimonadaceae bacterium
ACCGCCTTCGAGCGGCCGACGCGCTCCTTGCTTTCCTCGTACTGGCCATCCACCATGTAGCCCTTTCTGGACCAGAGGCTCTTGCCGGTCTTCTGGTCGACAACATCCACGTCCAGCACCATCTGCAGCATGCGCCCGATGTTGGTCGGCGTACGTGTGCGCGCTTCGTAGCCAACGGGGATATCGGCCTCGTAGCGGCGAATGGTTCCGCGTACCACCGCATTGGCACGCGCTTCGGGCGCCGCACGCAGTCCCAGTCTGCCGATCAGCCGGGTGCGGAGAGAATCGGAAATCTCGCGCTCGATGTCGGAAACGGGAGTCTGATTGTCGAACGGGATGACGGCAATGGTGCGGATGTTGGACGGGAGCCCATCTCCGGTAAACCCGTAAAAACAGCCGTTCGCGGTGACTGCGAGGGCGGCGACCAGAAGTAACTGTCTAAAAGCGCCAGATAGACGCATCGAATGCCGCCGAGGGTTGTTGGTTCTCTATATCCAGGACGAGCGAACGGCGCCCGGACAACTCGTAACGCACGTGTTTGCCCGGCGTCCGCTCCACCCACTCCACTATGCGGTCACCGGCGATGCGCTCAACGCGGGTGAGAGTGCTACCCACGACAGTCACTCGCCATTGTACCGGGCGTCCGAGCGAGGCACGCAAAGTATCGCCGGAAACCCGCACGACGGTGTCCGCGACGGGTGGCAGGGCGAGGCGCCCGAAAGCGGCCCAGAGCAGCGGCGGTGGCGGGATCATCTGTGCGATGCTACCCCCACCGCGCGGCACGCGGATCGAGTCGCCGATAAGGACTGCCGCCGCGGCCCCAAATCCGCCGCCGAGGAACAGATCCACACGAGCGCTGTCGGGAGCGGCAAGGCGCGCTGCGCCGTCGCCCCGCGCGACGATTGGATTGTCGTTGGAATTTTCATTCAGCTCCCACTTGAAGGTGATGCGCTGAGGAGTCTCGGGCAACGCGAGGGCTGGGAGGGCGGCGTTGGCGGGCGCGACTCCCGAGAGCGGCTGGATACGCGGAGCCGTGGCACATGCGGATGCCACGAAGGCGAGGAGCACGCCGACGAGTAATGCCTGTCGAGGCCGACGAGATATCACCACTGTTACCACTGAACGTGAACCGAGTCGATCCTGTCGCCCTCGACCAGTGCGTCCATTGCGGCGAGCCCGCGGACGACCTGTCCGAAGAGAGTGTAATGACCGTCCAGGTGCGGTTGGGGCGTGAGCGTTAGAAAGTACTGACTGCCGCCCGTGTCGGGGCCCGACAGGGCCATACCAACGGCACCGCGTGCGTAGCCGAGCAGGTTCAGCTCATCGCGAATGGAGTAACCGGGGCCGCCGTTGCCGTCACCGCGCGGATCGCCGTCCTGGGCGACGAAGGCCGGGACGACCCGGTGGAAAGCTGCGCCGTCATAGAAATGACGCTGGGCGAGTGTGAGATAGTTGAACACGGTGAGCGGCGTGTAGAACCCGAGTAACCGAATAGTGATGTCGCCGCGACCGGTGGCTAGGCGTGCGATCTGCGGGTGCCCCTCCAGCGCGGGAATCGCGACGCGGCGCACGACGTTCTCATACCACTGGAGTGGTCGCTCCGTTGCCACGGTCGACGGCTCCGGTGCTGGAACTGAGCCCTTCCGCAGGTAGGCGGAGAGCGCCAGACGGGCTACCGTGTCGGGATCAGCGATCGCTGCGTGTAGTGCGGCCTGAACGGAAGCATTTTGACGACCGGTGTCGCTCGCGGTGAGAAGCTCGTACGCGCTCGCGCGGACCCGGCCATCGGTGTCGTGCACCGCGGTGAGAGCGATGCTCCGAGCGCGAGCCGTGTCGCGCGAACCGGCCCAAGCCGCAACGGCGGCAGCCCGCAGTCGCCAGTCGGGTGCGGTACGCCAGACGGAGTCCGCAGGGAATTCAAATCCGGCTATAGTCGCCGACTCCAGCAGCGATCTTCGAAATTTGAAGGACGTGTCAGCGGACCACTCAGCACGCCAGGCGGCAGAGTCGGACAGGAACGCAGACGCGACACTCTGCGCCGCGGCGATGCGCACGTTGGCATCAGCGTCATGGAGCGAGCGCTGCATCAGTCCGCGACCGCGCGTGCCGTAGGTGCCGAGGGATCTGACGGCGCTGATCCGGACATGCGGATCTACATCTGCGATCAGGTCTGAAAGCCGTGCAATTGCGGGCACGAGGAGCGAGTCACCGACGGTCTTTGCCGTGAGCTCGCGCGCAATTTCGCTGCGGAATGCGGCATCGGGGTGACTGGCGTAGAGCAACGCCCGCGCGCCGGCCGGGGAGCGCTGCCTGGACACTGCGTATGCGGCAGCCCAGCGGACCGATGGCTCCGACGCCGCCAGATACGGAGCAACCGCGCCGAAGTCGAGCGGGTGCATCTTGGCAGCGGCAAGCAGGAGGCTCCGCTCGACTTCAGGGCGTCGTCGCGCGCCGGCCACACGCGAGCGCCCCAGCAGCGCGGAAATCGCCGGGCGGGCCGGCGCCCCGATTTCGCCGAGCGTCCACGCAGCGGCTTCGGCGGTGATTTCGTCACGTCCCAGGAGCGTTGCGAGAAGCGGAACAGATGCGGTGTCGTGCGCGAGGCCCAGTCCGAACGTCGCATACGCGAGGACAGTCGAAGGTGTGCCTTGGACTTCCCGCCTACCTGCGAGGGTGCGGAGCCACGGGAGCGCGACATCGCGGTGGGTGGGCGCGAGCTGCGCGAGCGTCTGCGCCGCCACGTCATGAAGCACCGCGAGCCGGGACGCGAAAGCATCGCCAATCGCGGTCGAGTCGAGTGTACGCTGATCAGCCGCACGAAGAACCCGTGCGTACAGCTGGATATCCGCGGGCGTCCATCGCAGCAGCACGGTAGCGCGAGGCTGCTGCTGCGCCCCGACGCTGAAAGCTGCGGTCGTACTGCAGATCAGAAAGATGAGGTGCGGCACGCGAGGCCACGAGTACCGGCGCACGTTAACTGACAAGCACCCGCTCGAGCGCCTCGCGCAGGTACGACGGGATCACGCTGGTCTTACCCTCACGGCTCATCGCCACCAGCGTGGTGTAGCCGGTCACGAGTAGCGTTCCGTCAACGTTGTTGATCTCGTACTCAAAACGTGCGACGCGGGATCGCACTTCAGCGACGAACGTTGTGACGCGGACGACCTCGTCGTAGCGAGCAGGACGCAGGTATCGCAGATGCGCTTCGACAACGGCCAGTGCGACTCCACCGCGCTCAACCTCCGCGTACGAAGCGCCGAGCGCGCGGATGAGATCGGTGCGGCCGACCTCACACCAGATGAGATAATTGGAATGATAGACGACACCCATCTGATCAGTCTCCGCGTATCGAACACGGAACTCGCTTACATGCCGCATTTGTTAAGATACCGTGCTGGCGCTAAGCTTGTCGCGTGCTAAAGACACCGTGCCATATCATTTCCGACCTACACCTGGGCGTAACGCCAGCGACCGTGGAACGGATGTTCGAGACGTATCTGGCGTCACTCCCCAACACGGCGCGCACACTCGTCATCAATGGCGATCTGTTCGACTTCTGGTTTGAGTGGAAGAGCGTTATCCCTCGGCACGGCTTTCGTGTACTGGCGGCTCTGGCCGCCGTTCGAGACGCCGGCGTGACGATCATATACGTGGCCGGCAATCACGATTGCTGGGGCGGAGAGGTGCTGCAGCGGGACGTGGGCGTGGACTACCACCTGGGGCCGTGGGCAGGGCGCATTGGGCCTTGGAGCGCCGTCGTGGAGCACGGTGATGGGCTTCGCGATCGGGAGGACAGAAAATATCGCGCGATCCGTCCGATAATGCGATCGCGCACCGCCATGCGACTGTTCCGCCGCCTGCATCCCGACACGGCCACGCGCATCGCACTCGGTAGCTCCAACACGAGCCGAACTTACAGCGCGCGCGACGGCGGCGAGGGACTACGACGTATGGCGCACACCCGGCTCGAACGTGAGCGCGAGCTGGAGCTGTTGGTGTATGGCCACTCGCATGTCGCCGCGCTGGAGCGAGTCGCGGGTGTTGGTGTGTTCGCAAACGCTGGCTCATGGCTGGATGCACCCACCTATCTGGAGATACACGACGACCGCGTGGAACTGCGGGAGTGGTCCGCTTCAGCCAAGAGTGACCGTCTCAACGTGGTCGATCGCTGAACCGAGGAATCGCTGGCCCAAGCGCAGGAACTGCTCCGGGACATCGGAGGCGATGAATCGAAGCCTCGCCGCGTCGGTACGTGCCGGGTGACGCAGGCCGCGATCGCTGAGCAGGCGGGCAGTTTCGGCGGCTGTTTCCTCAGCGCTGTCGATAAGCTTGATATCGGGGCCGACGGCGGTACTGATTACCGGCTTCAACAGTGGGTAGTGGGTACACCCCAGCACCAGCGTGTCGATTCCAGCGGTCGCGAGCGGAGCTAGATACTCGGTCGCGACGAGCTGGATCGCGGCATGGTCCAACCACCCCTCCTCCACAAACGGCACGAACAGTGGACACGCCTTGGCAGTGACATCTATGTCGCTGGCGACAGCGTGGATGGCTCGCTCGTATGCATGGGACGCAATAGTGCCCTGAGTCCCGATCACGCCAACGCGGCGCGACAGGGTGGTACGTGCGGCTGCACGCGAACCGGGCTCGATTACGCCGACTATTGGCAGCTCGAATTGCGCGCGCAGGGAGTCGAGCGCGTGTGCGGTGGCCGTATTGCACGCGACGACTACGGCCTTGACGCCCTGGTCGCGCAGGAACGAGGTGATCTCATAACTGTAGCGACACACCGTCTCCGGGCTCTTGGGGCCGTACGGTACGCGTGCAGTGTCGCCGAAGTAGATGACGTCCTCTTCCGGCAGCTGGGCCAGAAGCTCGCGCACCACTGTAAGACCGCCGATCCCCGAATCAAAGACCCCGATCGGGGCGGAAGAACTCATTTGCTAGAACGCGAGTGAGCCGCCGAAGCTGGCCGAGTGGGTAACGGGGTCGAGGGAGACGTTGGCGTTGAAGTCCCACAGGTTCGCCGCAACGTACGCATCGGCGCCCGCGATGATGTGATTAAAGATGATCGCAGCGATCCAGTCCTCGTAGTGAGTGTGACGCGCACCAAGCCTGGCGACGAGCGGACTCCTGACGAAAGCGGTCGGTGTAACGGCGCCCGTTGCAGGATCGACGGTAAAGCTCGTGGCGACGCTGTCCCTGCGCGCAGCTTTTGCTTCACGCAAATCGAGCGCTGACTTGCGCGCCATTCCAATAAACAGGACCTCCGCCGTGGCGAAGACGATCGAAGAGGTGGGATGGTTGAGCCGTGCCTGGGAATAGCCAGGGAGCATGAGCGACAGCAGCATCGCGCGGCGCGGCGCGATTGGCGGCTTCTTGAGCGAATCAGCGACCGTGTCGACTACATCGGGGCGCGAGACGACCTGCGGCGTGTGCGCCGGCGGCGTTTTCTGCTGGGCAACGAGCGGCGCAGCAGACAGGCAAAATAGAATGGCGAGAGCGTGTGGGAATCGAACCCACCGAACCGCGCGATGCGCGGCCGCACCAGTTTTGAAGACTGGGCCGAGCACCAGCCCGGAAACGCCCCCGTTAAACGACAAGCAGCGGCGCATCGCCTGGCTGAATGACGTCCCCGATCGGTACAGCACCCGTGACGCGCATGAGAAAGCGGTCCAGCTTGTTGGCCGCGACGGCCACGAGCAGACCGCCCGACGTTTGCGGGTCGGTGAGGACAGCGCGATCCGTGGCACTGGCGGATCCCCAGTCAACGAGATCTTCCAGGTACGCAACGTTACGCGCGCCGCCGGCTGTGTGCACACCCTGAGAGAGCGCCTCTTCCACCCAGTCGAATATCGGTACGTCGCGCACGTTGATGCGGATACTCACACCGCTCGCACGCGCGATGTGCGACGCGTGCCCCAGCAGCGAGAAGCCCGTTACATCGGTGGCGCAGGTCGCGCCGACGGCCAGTGCGGCGCGACTGGCGGCGCCGTTGAGTATCGTCATCGATGTGAACACCGGTTGGGCTCGCTCGACCGTCAGGAATCCCTGCTTTACGGCGGTAGTGATAATCCCAGTTCCAAGCGGCTTGGTCAGTACGAGCTTGTCCCCAACACGCGCACCGGCATTGGTGAGCAGGAAGCGCGGGTGCGCCTTGCCTGTGACCGCCATCCCGTACTTGATCTCGCGATCCAGAATCGTGTGTCCACCAACGACGATGGCGTCTGCCTCGCGAACCTTGTCCTCGCCACCGAGCAAAATCTGCGTGAGCACTTCAGGGCCGAGCACATCTGATGGGAACGCGACGATGTTGAGCGCGGTTAACGGCTGGCCGCCCATCGCATACACGTCTGACAGCGCGTTGGCCGCCGCGATCTGCCCAAAGAGGTACGGATCGTCGACGATTGGCGGGAAGAAGTCGACGGTCTGAATTAGGGCCAGATCGTCGTTAATCAGGAACGCTGCGGCATCGTCGAACGTCGTACGCCCGACGAGCAATCGAGGATCGTCGCTTCCAGGAATGGTGGCGAGCACCGATGACAGATCGGCGGCGCCCATCTTGGCGGCGCACCCGGCGCTGCTTGCGTATTGGGTGAGCCTGACGGGCTCATAGCCCTTTTCTGCCACGTCAGCCCTTCAGAGCCACTATCGCGTCTATCTCAACCAGCCCGCCGCGCGGAAGTGCCGAGACCTGCACCGTAGAGCGCGCGGGCCGAGCATCGCCAAGCCAGCGACCGTACACTTCGTTGACCG
The DNA here is from genome assembly GCA_050998035.1 of Gemmatimonadaceae bacterium. Lineage (GTDB taxonomy): Bacteria > Gemmatimonadota > Gemmatimonadetes > Gemmatimonadales > Gemmatimonadaceae > Fen-1247. The sequence continues at coordinate 6,757 of JBPCQO010000158.1, forward strand.
TTGGGAAGGCGGCCATGTCATGCAGGTAGACGGTGGTCCGCACCACATCGGTCCAGGTGGCACCGGCCTCCTCGATCACAGCGGTGAGGTTGCGCATGACCACTTCGGCCTGTTCGCGAACGTTTCCGTTGGACATGTCCCCGGTGACCGGGTCCAGCGCGATCTGTCCCGCCGTGAACAGGAAGCCGTTCGCTATCACTCCCTGCGAATAAGGCCCAATCGCCGCGGGTGCCTTGTCTGTGTGCACGTTCTTAGGCTGCATGGAGAGAAAATAACGCTTTCGCGTTGCGTGTGGTTTGCACACGAAGCTGTTCCGGCGTTACCCCACGTACAGCGGCGACCCGGTCAGCCGTTAGCGCGACCCAGGCCGGCTCGTTGCGCTTGCCGCGGAAGGGAACCGGGGCCAGATATGGCGAGTCGGATTCCACCAGCAGGCGTTCCGCGGGAACGAGCCGGACCAGCGCGTTGTCTGACCAACTCTTGAAAGTCACGATGCCGCTAAATGAGATGTACCATCCCGCGTCGAGGGCTGTCTCGGCGAGCGTTGCCGTGCCGGTATAGCAATGCAGTACGCCGCGCACCCCTTCCCGGCCAGCCTCCTGGACCATTGCGCGCGTGTCGTCTTCAGCGTCGCGAGTGTGGACCACCACTGGAAGGTCGAAGCGTCGGGCCAGCGCCAGTTGTTCAGTAAAGGAACGGCGCTGAAGACCACGCGGCGCAGTGTCGTAGTGGTAGTCCAGCCCGCATTCACCGACGGCGACAGCCCCCTCGCCCAGCAGCTGCGCCAGTGCGTCGATGTCGCGCACCGGATCGAAATCCGCCGCGTCGTGCGGGTGCACGCCCGCCGTGTATGCGACGAAGCCCGAATTCGCCGCAGCGATCCGGGCCGATTCGCGAGCCTGCTCGACGGAGGCGCCGATGCAGACAATGGCCACCGCGCCCGCATCCCGGGCGCGCGCGATTACCGCGTCGCGGTCGCCGGCGAAGGCCGGGTCTGCGAGGTGGGCGTGGCTGTCGATGAAGTCTTTTTCCATGCGGCGTTGACGCGAGGATACTTGCGCTCGATCCAGATGAGCACTGGCCCGGCGACGTAGACGGAGCTGAAGGTTCCGGTGATGATACCGAATAACATCACCCAGGCGAACGGGCGGATAACCTCGCCAGCGAAGATCAGCAGCGCGAGTGTCGCGGCGGCCGCGGTGGCGTGCGTCAGAATGGAACGCGGCAGGGTCTCATTGATCGCCCGGTTGAGGGTGTCGTACAGCGACTCCTTCCGGCCCTTGCGCAAGTCCTCACGCACGCGATCGAAGATGATGATCGTGTCATTCAGAGAGTAGCCGAGCACCGTCAGGAGTGCCGCAACGACAGTGAGCGAGATCTCCAGGTGCATCAGCTTGACGAACGCGAGGGTCGTGAACACGTCGTGTCCGGTAGCCAATATGGCGGCCAGAGCAAAGCGCCACTCGAACCGGATTGCCAGATAAACCAGAGTGATGAGGAACGATAACAGGACCGCAATGACCGCGTTTCGGCTCAGCTCGCTTCCCACGCGCGGGCTGATCGCCTCGGTCCGCAGCACGGTAACGTTGCCAGCCCCGAAGCTCTTCACGAGCGCGCTGTCCACCTGCTTCGACACGAGCTCGGCGCCGCTGGCCTGAGCCGCGACTTGCTGCGCGCCGCGCACGCGAAGCAGGTACTCACGAGCCGACCCGAACTGCTGTATCTCAGCCTCATGGACGCCGGCCGCGTCCAGCGCCGCACGAATCTGCGAAGCGTCAGGCGGCGTCCTGAACTGGAGCTGTTTGAGTGTTCCGCCGGTGAATTCGATGCTGTAGTTCATCCCCTTGATCGCCAACGAGCCGAGGCCCAGGACGATGAAGAAGACCGTGAGGCCGGCGGCGACCTTCCACCAGCGGATAAAGTCGTAGTGAGTGTCGTGAAAGATTCGCAGCATTTATATGCTCAGTGCCCGCTGACCGGTGGTCCGGTTCAGCCATATCATGTAGAAGGTGCGCACCACGAAGATCGCGGTCACCATGGATGCTGCGATACCGGCAAGGAGTGTTACGGCAAATCCGCGCACTGGTCCGGTGCCGAACTGGTACAACACCGCCGCGGTAAGAGCGGCCGAAACGTTGGAGTCGACGATGGCGGGCAGAGCGTGCCGGAATCCCTCGTCAATTGCGAGCCGGTTGGACTTGCCGTGCTCCAGCTCTTCTCGACTTCGCTCAAAGATCAGCACGTTCGCGTCGACAGCTATACCGATGGACAATACGAAACCGGCGAGACCGGGGAGCGTGAGCGTTGCGTTGAATCCGGCCAGCACGGCAAGCGTCCACAGCATGAAAAGCGTGAGGCCCATCACCGCGAGGAAGCCCGAGAAGCGGTAGTACACGATCATAATGAGTACGACCAGCGCGACCGCAATGACTCCCGCCCGGATGCTGGCCTGAATGGAGTCGCGCCCAAGGCTCGGACCAATATTGCGGACTTCAGCGATCTTCAGCGGCACAGGGAGCGCTCCGGCGCGGAGAACCAACGCCAGATCCTGGGCCGCCTGCAGGTCGCGGCCACCTAGTGTGATCTGACCGCGTGTTCCGATGGCGCTCTGAATCACGGGCGGACGTCCCATGACGGTGCTGTCCAGCACGATGGCCATGAAATCCTTGACGTGTTTGGCCGTCTCATTGCGGAAGCGGCGACCGCCCTCGTTGTTCAGCTGAAACTCGACCACGGTCCCTTCGCTGGGCGACGTGGTGGGCCGTGCGTCAGTGAGATACTCACCCGTGATGATCGGGCGGGCATCGAGCACGTACATCGCGCGATAGGTGTTGGTGCCGAGCGAAGTGGTGTCGCTGGACCAACGCACAACCTTGCCGGGCGGAAGAGCACCCTGAACAGCTGGGCTGGAGAGATACCGCTGGACCGTGGGCACGTCGGCTGAGGCGACGTAGTACTCGCCGGGCATCTGGCCCTGTTGGATGAGCTTCGAGAAGACCCCGTTCGTGGCTGGTGCCGCCGCGGAATCTTTCTTCACCGCGGTGTCAGCCGGGTTCTTCTTGGTGGAGTCCTTGGAGAACAGTCCGGCGAGCGCGTTCTTGGCGCTGTCGGCCACGGGTGCTGCCGCCGCACTCGCCACGGAGCCGAGGGGCACCATTCCCTTCACCGCCGCATCGATGCGGGGGAGCGCGCGTTCGAGAGCGTTGGTCTTGTCGGTGATCTGAAATTGTAAGAAGGCCGACTTCTGCACCACGTCCATGGCGCGCTGCGGATCATCGATTCCAGGCAGCTCGACAATGATGCGATCGTTGCCGGCTTTCTGAACGACAGGCTCCGAGACACCGAACTGATCGATGCGGGTGCGAACCACCGTGAGCGCTCTGTCGATCTGGTCGCCCTTGTTGGCGATAGCTCCCTTGGACTCGTCAATCTCCAGTTCGAGGTGCATTCCGCCCTGCAGATCGAGCCCGCGCTTAAGCGGGACGCGCGTGACGGTATCGAGGACGAACGCACCGTTGCGCTTGACACGCTCAACGGTTGTGCGGGGGAAGAGCGCCCAGACAGACGCCGCTATGAGAGCGGCGATGAGGGCGATGCGGTATTTGAGAGACATGAAATATCGAGTTTAGCCCTTAAGGTTACCGTGCGCGGCGGCTACGGTCAACGCGGAACGTGCATTAACGTCATCTTGCCGGATCTGGGCGACCAGCTCATCCGGCGAAGCAAAGGTACGGACGTCTCTGAGTCGCTTCACTACGTCGACGCGGACGCGCTGCTGGTAGAAGTCGCCTTCAGCGTCGAAAAGATAGACCTCAAGCGACCGTTCCGTGTCGCCGAAGGTGGGACGAGGACCAAGGTTCATCATCCCCCCGTACGAACCGCCCGGCGTCTGCACGCGAACTGCGTACACGCCGTCCGGAGGAAGGAGCTTGTTCGGCGCGGGCGGTGACAGGTTCAGGGTCGGAAAGCCGAGTGTCCGACCTCGCTGCTCGCCAGGCACGACGGTCCCACTAATGGAATATGGTCGACCCAGCAGCGTCGCTGCAAACTTTAAGTCACCACCCGCCACCGCGCGACGAATTGCTGTCGACGAGACGAAGCGCCCTTCAGCTGACGCGACCGGCTCTACCACATCGACGGTGAAGCCACGCGCGGCACCCAGCTGCTGCAGCACGGTCGCGTTCCCAGCGCGCTCGCGACCGAAGCCGTGGTCGTGACC
>JBPCQO010000300.1:0-2849 GCA_050998035.1 Gemmatimonadaceae bacterium
GGCAATGAGCTTCGCATCCATGCTCCGTGGGTTGGTAAGCGCAGAGGTTCGATTCGTTGTCGTCGGCGGACTTGCCGGGACGGCGCATGGATCGGGGCGAATCACGTATGACCTGGATACATGCTACGATCTTGCGGCGGAAAACGTCGAACGTCTCGCGGTACTTCTCGCGGGCTGGGATGGTTACCCACGGGGCACTGAGCCCGGACTTCCGTTCTTCATGGACTTACGGCAGTTCCGGACGACGCCCGTCATGACACTGACGACGAGCGAGGGTTATCTCGACGTCCTCGACCGGATCGTCGCGGTCGGTGGGTACGCCGAGGCGCTGGCGCAATCCGCGGGGTTTACAGGATTCGATGTCACGTTCCGGGTGCTCGATCTTCCCGCGCTCATTGCGGCGAAGCGCGCCACCGGCCGACGGAAGGACGCGGATCACTTGCCTGAGCTGGAGGCGCTCCTCGCCTATCGGGAGCGTTCAGCCAGCAATGACGGCGGTAAGGGATTGCTGTGACGCGCATGTGAACGTCGGTTGGTGAGGTGTTGATACGAACCCGCGCGTCTAGTGATGAAGCTTGCTTCAGTGGATTTGCTCAACATATTTTTTAAGTAACGTTCTTAACCGTCATTTATGACTTCGTCCGTCCACCCGGCCGCTCACCTTCCCAGCGCACCCAGATCTGTCTGATCCAGCGTTGCGGCCCGCGCTCCAACGCATGGGCTTCGCCGTCGCGCGGGCGGCATTTGATTCCGACGCCCAGATGGCGTTGGCGTTTGGGGTGGATCGGAGTGACATGGCTCACTGGCGGGCCGGTGCCGCGATGAGTCCAGGGAATCTCGAGCGGCTTCATGCATTCGAGACGGCAGCGACTCTGCTGCTCAGCTTTCTGGCCCCCACGACTATCCCGAAGTGGTTGCGCGGGACTAACGCTCACCTGATGAACCGGCGACCCATCGACGTGCTGCTCAATGGCAGGCTGTCAGAAGTGGTGGTCGCGATCGAGAACGAGAGGAGTGGGGCGTTTGCATGAGTTGTGTAGGTCAACGATGTGCTGTCCGACTGAGCTTCCGACTACCATCGCTGAGCGGAGAAATATCATGAAGAATGCCCGACCAGCGCGACCAGATTACCTCCGCTTAGCACTACTTCGCCAGATTTAATTCTATGCGGGCGGCTGGTAGTTCAGCCGCCCGTGGCACTTTGGACATTGTAGCTCGACAATAGGTCGGATGCTGATGAGTTGCGTCATTAGCACGCGTCGAATTGCGGGGAGGGTTGGCTCTGGCGGTGGTCCCGCGTGCACCGCTCGAGCGTGATCATGCCTCGTGCGAAGAAGCGGACGTGTTCGCGATCTGATTTTTTTCCCGCCCTCGAACGTCGGTGAGTCTGAGGTGCTGAAGGAAGGCAAAACTGATCATGGTCATGAGCGCATGGTGATGGAGCCCGATCCATGATCTTCCCTCGAAGTGATCGAGGCCGAGCTCTTCTTTCATCTGCTGATGAGCTTGCTCGCAGCTCCATCGGGCCTTGATCGCAGCAGCGAGCATCTTGAGGCTCGTCTTGGAGGGATGATTGGTGAGATAATACTTCCGCTCACCGTTTGAACGCCACTCACCCACGAGCCACGCCTCCTCGCCCGGAAGATGCTGCGCTGATGAATTCTGTATGCCGTCGCCGACGACCACGCGACAGGCGGCGAAGCGGGCCTTGAGTGGTCCCTTCGTACCCGTGCGCCACGTGACGCTACGCCATCGTGCTCGCTCCAGCACAAGCTCAGCGGCTTCGCTCTTGTGCGTGGGAACCGGATGCTTGCGCGGCCTCCCGCCGGGCTTCGTCGGTGGCATGTACAGCCCAACGTCGCGTGGATAGACCTTCTGGCTGCGCACGATCCCGACTGCCCAGGTGAGCCCACGGGCCGACAGCGCACGGCGGAACTCGGCACTCGTACCATAACCAGCATCGGCGAGCACCGCTCCGAAGGTGACACCCGCAGTGCGCACACGATCCAATTCTTCGAGCGCGATCTCTCCCTTGGTGCGATAGCGGCGGCGCTCTTGAGCGCCATCTTCGGGGATCTCCGCTTCGTCCATGCGCGCCGAATCCCTGGTCCACTCCTCAGGCAGAAAGAGCCGGAGTGCGATGCACACCGGCACCTCTCGCTGTGAGAGTGTAATTGAGATCAGTGCCTGGCAATTCGCTCTCTTGCCCGCAGCTCCGGAGTACTGCCTTGCTACCCCGACCGAGTGCTTCCCCTGCTTCAAGAGTGTCGTGTCGTCGATGATCAGGACTGCGTCCGGGCCGCCCACCAGCTGCTGAGCTTTCTCGGCTAACGTGCGCTCCAGTGGTGCGGGATCCCAGCACGATGTACAGATGAAGTGGTGCAGCTGCTCGCCATCATCCGGAGCGACGCGCTCCGCCATCGGCTCGATGCTCTTCCGATCTCCCGGTCCGAGCAAGCCTCGCATGTAGACCGGCGCCCACTTGCGCCGATTCTTGTGGCCCAATGCTTCCAAGAATGGGGAGAGCCAACGCTGGAACTCACGCTCCCAGTACCCGGTGCCCTCCACCGCCTCCGATTTCCTCGCCATACAATACAGCCCCGGCCGATATCTATCGAACCGGGGCTGCAAGAATCAAACGCTTACTACGTGAAATGGCGAAGTAGTGCTAGCCGAGCCGAGGAGACTATGAGTGATTCGGCTAACTGTTGCGTGTCCACGCGAACCGCAACAACATGGTGATAGAGTCTCATCAGAGATGAGCCGGAATCCTACCAAGACAGGCCGCAATAGACATCCTCCAATTGCTTGCGTCGCCTTTCCTCACGCGTTACCTGTCTCGGGATGCC
>JBPCQO010000011.1:0-15384 GCA_050998035.1 Gemmatimonadaceae bacterium
CGCTTCATTCAGCCTCCGGCACAAGTTGCGGGAGAACGGCTCAAGCTCTCGCTCAGATCCACGGGCCGTCTACCACGCCGCCGCTCTAGCTGATTCGCGCCGGTCGGGCCGTGACCAGATCCTCCAACAGCTCGCCAATGCGAGCGACGCCCGCGGCGGTGGAAAGGGTTCCCTGCACCATTGCGTGGGCATGGGCTCCCATCACCGCCCGATCCCCAGCTGAGAGATGCGCAAGACGCCGGATGCCCAGCACGGCAGCATCAACGTCGCCGTGCGCAACCCGAACACCGATATCGGCCCCGTCCAACAAGTCGCCCACGTGTGACTCCGCAGGGCCGAGAAAGAAGATCGGCCGACCGACCGCCATCGCGCCGTAAACCTTGCACGGATGGATGATCCCGACCATGGCGTCGCCGAGCGAGACGACGTGGACGTCGGCCGCCGCAAGGGACTCGTGCAGCGATTCCTTGGGTTGATACGGCAGCGACAGAACGTTGCGTAGCTGGTGCCGCTCCCGAAACTCGTCTACTTCGCGCTTTCCGACGCCGCCACCCACGAACAGGAACCGGATCCGATCGTCATCCCGTAGCTGCGCGGCAGCCTGTAGTACAGTCGATAACGGATTGGACGGGCTGTGATTCCCGCTGTACATGACGACGAACTTGTCCGCGAGGCCGTGCTCCCGTCGGAAGCCGCTTCCGGCAACGTCTTCTTGCAAAACGTGACTACCGCTACCTGTCTCACCGCTCAGCTCCGGCGGCGCCCAGGGCGGTACGACCACAAGCCGGCCACGCACAACATTGCGGACAGCGAGTCGCCGCTCCATGAACCGGTCCAGCGCGATTACCAGCTCCGGACCAGCCAGGGCGAACCGATTCAGCGCCTCCAGAGTCCGAGCAGATGCGCCGTTGGGGCGGATCATGCCAAGCGCGATCAACTGATCGGGATTCAGGTCCATCGCCCAGAAAGCCGTGGGCGTTCGGCCCAGCCAGCCGAGCATGCGTGCAACTACCCCTATGAGCGGCGGCGACGTGCTGAAGATGAGGGCGTCCGGGGAGGTGCGCGTCAGTACCATCCAACTCGACTGAGCCGCGAAACCTGCCACTCCCGCAATACGGTGAGCCAAGCTCTTTTTTCCAAACGATGAGCCGCCGAGCCGATGGACCGCGACACCATCGCGCATCTCTGAGGCTGGGTAGATCCGGGAAGGGTCGTCGTAACCGCGTGCGGACGTGATCACATTTACCGTGTGGCCCCGCTGCACCAGCCCCGCCGCAAGATCGGCCATGTGCTGGCCGACAGCAGCGGGATCCGGCGGATACGTCTGTGTCAGGAGGGTGAATGTCGACATTGCTCAGTATTGCGTTACAAGGAGGCCCTTGGTCGCTGCAAACTACTACAGCGTGCCTCGTGCTCGGCGCGCGGCCTGACCTATTAAGCCGCTGTGCAAACCGCAGCATTGGCTCGCGAGCGGCATCGTCGGGAGAACAGATGCCGCACCGGAGTCTTCACCTCGCGACCGACGCAGAACAGGCGGCGCATACCAGTGGATCGACTCGCCGACAAGCTACCTCGCTGCCAACCCAGCCAGCCTGTGCTCCACCCGCCCCGCCACTTCCGGCGTCAGCCGCGCCCGAACCACCATCTCATCCCCATCCAGCCGCTGCCCGATCACGTCGCCGTCCCTGTACAACTCCGCCAACGTCCGCCCGTCCGACACCGGAATCCTCAGCTCCACCACCCGAAGCGAACCGCGCACCGCCCTCGTCAGAGCCCGCTTGAGCGGCTCCAATCCGTCCGGCTCGGCGGCACTGACGAACACCGCGCCCGGAACCAGATTCGTGACCCGCTCACGCACCGCTTCCAGCTCTTCCGGCGGGAGCAGATCGGACTTGTTAAAGACGTAGGTCACCGGCTTCTCCCCCGCCCCGAGCTCGGCCAGAACCTCGACGACTACGTTGCGATGGTCTTCCCACATCGGGTCGGAAACATCGATCACGTGCAGCAGTACATCTGCCTCGACCACTTCTTCCAGCGTCGCGCGGAAGCTCGCCACCAACTGGTGCGGTAGCTTGCGGACGAAACCCACCGTATCGGTGAGGAGAATCCGATCGCCCTCGCCCAGATCGATCTCACGCGTGAGCGGGTCCAGCGTGGCGAAGAGCCGGTTCTCAACGAATATGCTGTCGTCGGCCGCCAGGGCCCTCAGGATCGACGATTTGCCCGCATTAGTATATCCGACCAGGCTCGCCTGGAATTCGCCCCTCCTGGAGCCGCGCTGCACTTCGCGCGAACGCTGCACGTCTTCCAGGCGCTGGCCGAGTACCTTGATTCGGTGGCCAATGAGCCGCCGGTCGGTCTCCAGCTGAGTTTCACCAGGGTCGCGCACTCCAATACCGCCCCGGAATTTCTCCAGGTGGGCCCACATCCGGGTGAGCCGCGGCAGCATGTACTGTAGCTGCGCCAGCTCTACCTGCATCTTGGCTTCGCTGCTCCGGGCGCGCGTGGCGAAGATGTCCAGGATGAGCTCGGCACGGTCCATCACGCGCTTGCCCGTCATGTCCTCAATGTTCTTGCCCTGGCTGGGGCTCAGCTCGTCATCGAAGAGGAGTAGCGTAGCGTCGGTGTCGGCGATCTTGTCCTTCAGCTCCTCCACCTTCCCCTTGCCGATGTAGGTCGCGGAGTTCGGACGGTCAATCTGCTGCACCACTTCACCCACCACTGTCGCGCCGGCGGTGTCGGCCAAGCGCTCAAGTTCTTCCAGGTGCTCCGCCGTTCGCTGCCTCGCGGCCCGGCCCTTTCGCGGCGCCCCGATCAGGATCGCGCGCTCGGTCGGGGGGGTCAGTTCAATGATTTCTCTGGACAATACTTGCTACCGGGTGGCCCCTCCGAACGTCGTGAAACGCCCGGTCTGACTGTATGGCTTGGTGAAGCTGCCGATCGGCGTGGACACAGTGACATCACCCAACACGCGATAGTTCACCGATCCCTTGCCGAGCAGCTGCTTTCCAGCGGCACTCAGCCCCGAGTAGCTGAGCGTTACGGGGAGCTTCACGATGGTCGAGTCACCACTCTGCACGGCGAAATGGTTGTCGTACTCGCCCGACCCAAGGGCGGTGGAGTCGACCATCAACTGATATGTGAGCTTGGTTGCGTCCAACCTGTATCCGTTCGGATTGTACACGCTCAGCACCACGTCGAGCGTACCCCCGGTCAGTCCAATTCCGCGCACCTGAAGATCACGGAAGTTGACAATTGGCTCCTTGAACCCGGCTCGGCCCAGCGTCGCACACGCGGACAGCGCCAGCGCTGCCAGCATCACAAATGGTTTCTTCATGCCCATGTCTCCTGCACGGAAAGTGCCGACTCTGTGGATGGAACGTTGGATAAATAGCGCTCTCGCCCTAGTTTACCCCGCATCATGCCAACGGATCATATCAAGGTGCTGGTCGTGGCCGGCGCACGCCCCAACTTCATGAAGGTAGCCCCAATTCTGCGGGCGCTCACGGCCGCGGGCCACCAGGCTGTCCTGGTGCACACGGGGCAACACTACGACGCGTCCATGTCGGACACCTTCTTCACTGAGCTCGGGATCCCCGAACCGGACCATCACCTGGGCGTGGGGACAGCCAGCCACGCGGCGCAGACGGCCAGGATCATGGAGGCGTTCGAGCCGGTGCTGATCAAGGAACGCCCCAACTGGCTGGTGGTCGTCGGCGACGTCAATTCCACCATGGCGGCCGCGCTCGTCGCATCCAAGCTCAAGGACCAGACGCATTCGAAGACGGCGCACGTGGAGGCCGGACTTCGCAGCAACGACTGGCGCATGCCGGAAGAGGTCAATCGCGTCGTCACTGATCGCCTCTGCGACCTGCTCCTCACGCCGTCGGAAGACGCGGCGGTCAATCTGGAGGCGGAAGGAATTCCGGCAGATCGCATCTGTTTCGTCGGCAACGTGATGATCGATTCGCTGATGGAAAAGCTCCCGACCGCACGTGCTACGAACACGCTCAGTCGCCTTGGACTGCGCAGACGACACTACGTCACGGCAACGCTGCACCGTCCATCTAATGTCGATAACGCCGAAGCGCTCGCGGGCTTGCTCGGCGGACTCGCACTCGTGGCGGAGTCGCTGCCGGTAGTACTTCCGCTGCACCCGAGGACGCGCAAGAACATCGAGCGTTTCCATCTGCAGCACATGCTCACACCGCTCACCACGCTGGACCCGCTGGGCTACACGGAGATGCTGGCCCTCACCGACGGCGCACACTGTGTTCTCACCGACTCGGGCGGAATTCAGGAGGAGACGACCGCGCTAGGCGTCCCCTGCGTCACGCTGCGTGAGCAGACGGAGCGTCCGATCACGATCACTGAAGGCACCAACCGCATGGCCCCGTGGCCGCTAACGCCGCGCGGAATTCTGGGCGCGTATCTGGAATCAGTTGCTGCCGTCGCGCACGGCGTACCGCGCAAGCCGGCGGGTTGGGATGGGCACGCGGCCGAACGCATTGTCCAGGCGTTGGTGGAACACCAGGCGTAACGTAGGGGCGATCGACGGTCGCCCCTACGGCGTTTTCTTCTTGAGTTCTTCCCACCAGGCCAATCGCTTGGCGATGTCGCGCTCGAAACCGAATGGGCCAGGCTCATAGAACACTGAGCCGCGCAACTTTTCGGGCAGATACTCCTGCGGGATGTACGCGTCCGGGCTGTCGTGCGCGTACTTGTATCCGGCGTGGTAGCCGAGATCGCGCATGAGCTGCGTCGGTGCATTGCGTACATTCATGGGCGGCCCCTCACCGGGGGTGTCGCGAGCGGCATCCATCGCTGCACTCAATGCGCGATACGATGAGTTCGACTTTGGCGCGGTTGCCAGGTACACCAGCATCTCCGCCAACGGCAGGTATCCCTCCGGCGGCCCCAGAATGTGGTACGCCGTGCGTGCCGCTACGGCGAGCTGAAGCGCCTGCGGATCAGCCACGCCGATGTCCTCTGCCGCCATCGCGATCGCACGCCTGAAGATCGTCATCGGATCCTCGCCGCCCTCAATCATGCGCGCGGCCCAGTACAGCGCGGCCTGCGGATCGCTTCCGCGCAGGCTCTTGTGCAGCGCAGATAGCAGATTGAAGTGCGCCTCGCCGCTCTTGTCGTGCAACGCGAAGCGCCGCTGTAACGCACCGCGAACGATATCCACGGTGATCTCACCGCCGTCAGCTACTTCACCCGCCGCCGCTTCCAGCGCCGTTAGCGCACGACGCGCGTCACCATCACTCTCGCGCGCGAGCGCACTGCGCGCGTCGTCCGAAATCGTGAGCTTACGCGCACCCAGACCACGCTCCTCGTCGTGCAGCGCGCGGTCTATCACTGCTGCCAGATCACCGTCGGTGAGCGACTCGAGCACGAAGACGCGCATCCGCGATAGCAGCGCGCCGTTCACCTCGAACGAAGGATTCTCGGTAGTGGCGCCGATCAGGGTGATCGTCCCCTGCTCCACGTGCGGCAGAAATGCGTCCTGCTGCGCACGATTGAATCGGTGGATCTCGTCCACGAAGAGGATCGTGGAGCGACCCTGCATGAGACGTTCCTCGGCCTCCGCGACGACCTCGCGCACACGCGGTACGCCCTCCGTAACAGCGGAAAACGGGACGAACTCACTATCCGTGTACTGCGCGATAATGCGTCCGAGCGTGGTCTTGCCAGTGCCCGGCGGCCCCCAAAAGATCATCGAACCGATACTGCCGCGCTCGATTGCGGATCGGAGTGGCGTCCCTTGGGCTAGTATCTGTTCCTGGCCAACAAACTCGTCCAGCGTGCGCGGACGCATGCGCGCGGCGAGTGGCTGTGCGGAGGCCGGCGCCTTGAAGAGCGAAGGCTCCGGTTTTGAGCGGTGGCGTTTAGGCATGCGCTGGACCTACGCCGCCAAGAGCGCGGCGTGTCCGGCTGCGTACCCAATACATCCGCCAAAGAACGCTACAGGCAAGCGCCACCCGTGTTTGTGCTGAAATTCTGGGACGAGGTTGGACGCGGCAACGTACAGCGTCACTCCGCCCGAAAGCGCCAGGCCGTACTCCTTGAGCGGACCGAACGCCTCCGTGAAGAGGGCACCGACCACAGTGGCCAAGCCCAGCAGCGCCGCCGCTCCGAGCGCCTTGCTTCGCTCGAAGCCAGCAGCCAGGAAGAGGCTCGATACCGCAGATCCTTCCGGCAGCTTGTGCAGCACGATGGCAGCGACGACGAGCGTACCGACAGTAGATCCCGCAGCAAAGCCGCTGGCGATTGCAACGCCATCAATCAGCATGTGCAGCAACATCCCGATAAGCGCCGAGATCCCCACGGCCCGCGTGACGTGATGCGTCTCCTCGCCGAAGTGAAAGTGCGGGACGAGAGTGTGTTGTGTAAGATGAACAGCCAGGTAGCCGGCTAGCACCAGCCACGCCGCGGTGCTGCCGTGTGCGCGCAGCGCGTCGGGGATCATGTCCACGAGCGCGACCGAGATCATGAAACCGGCCGAGAACGCGATCATCACGTCCAGGTCTCGCGCCGTCCACACCCGCCGGCCCGTGACGAACGCCGCGCCAAGCACGTTCGCCAGCGCCGCGAGTACAGCGGCGAATAGCGCGGCAGCGTTCACGCGCCCTGCTTCGGTGTGAGCGCCAGCCGCTCCGCCGCGGCCGCGACCGCGGAGCTCAGTACCGGTGCAGCCGCGCGATCCCACGGCTGAGATCGCCATGGCTTGTGCGACACCGCACCGTAGTGCTCCAGCCCCTTGCCCTGCAGTAGGTATAACCAGCGGTCGCTACGCGCAAACGAGTACAGATCCAGCTGCGCGCTGAGTGACAGCTGGTCGTCGGCGGTGTAGATGCTGATATCCACACCACCGTAATTGGCAAGCGGAACCTTGAGCCGTGCTAGCGCGTCGCGTACGTCGGGGAGCGCCACGTCGGTCGCCTCCCATCCGCGCTTCACGCGGCGGTCCCTGAGCGCGAGATCCACCGCCGGCGGAAGATGCTCACTCAACACGTACAGCAGGTCCACGGCGCGCTCGGCGTTTGCCGCCACGTGCGCTTCGAAGTAGCCGTCGGGCATTTGCTCGAAGGTGAAGCCATCGGCGCCCGACCGGAATCTGCGCCACACTGTCCCCTGCTCCTCGCTGCCACGAAATATCAAGTTGCACGCTCCGCATGGGTGAGCAGAAAGTCGCGCGTGTTGCGCGTTGGATCTTCGAGTACCACCTGTAGCAGTCCGCGCAACGTTTCCCCGAGCCGTTTTCCCTTGATCCCAATCGCGGCGAGATCGTCGCCGTTTATCGCAAGGTCGGACACCTCGACAGGATCACGGTACGCGATCCTCACGGCGCGCCTGTACACCGATTCAACCCGGCGCTGCGCCGGCGCCGGGAGCCCACGCTCGCGCTCGGCCCAACAGAACGCGTAAGCCAGACGGAGAACAGGTGCAAGGCGCGTGCGCCCCGCACGTCCGGCCCATTGCCGGAGTGTCGCGTCGCTGGGCGGCTCCGGTTGCATCAGCTCGTTTTTCAAGTCTCGCCCCATCGCATGCCAGCGGTCCGCAAGGCCGCGCATCCACGCAACGTCGGAGTTGGAGAAGCGCAGCGCCTTGAGCGCCGGCACAACGGTCCCTGGGCGCGCTGATGCGAACAGTGCGGCCATTCGCGTGACGTATCGCTGTGGGCGTCCTGGAAGAATGGGCAGACGCAGGTGATCCAGCGCGAGCAGCTCAAGCGGAGTGATGGCTTCGAGTGCGGGCACCAGTGTCGCGAATGCGCCGGACGCCTTCCACATTCCGAATGCACGGCTCGGAAGCGCCACCTGCTTCATCGTCTTCTCAAGCTCCTGACGCACTCGCTCGGGCGAGAGCTGCCCGAGATGCGGGGCGCTCGTAACAATGGCCTGCCACGTCGCCCGCTCGATCTCGAAGTTGAAACGGGATGCGAAGCGCATCGCCCGCAGCGCGCGCAATCTGTCCTCACGCATCCTATCTTTCGCTACGCCAACAGCTCTGAGTGTCTTCGCCGCAAGGTCGTCGCGACCGCTGAACGGATCGCGCAACTCGTCTCGCGTGGGAGAGTATGCAATTGCGTTGACGGTGAAATCTCGCCGCGCAAGGTCCTCATCCAGTGACGCACCGAACTTAACGACAGCGTGGCGGCCATCGGTCTCCACATCTCTGCGAAACGTCGTGACCTCGTGCATCACACCCGTCTCGTCCAGCACTCCGACGGTCCCGAACTCGATTCCTACCGGGACGGTACGCCGAAACAGCCGCTGCACCTGCTGCGGCTTGGCACTGGTTGCAAAGTCCCAGTCCAGGTTCGGAATGCCCAGCAGGGCGTCGCGAACCGCTCCGCCCACGCACCACGCCTGGTGCCCCGCGTCTTCCAGAACTCGGGTGATCTCGATCACCTGCTCGGGGGGCGCTAGCAGCACTGTAGCCGCGTCGTTCTAGCCGGCAAAGAGCGTCCGCAAATCAGCCTCGCTCGCGCCGGCGCCGAGTGCAAGCATGAGATCGATGCGCGCCTGCTGAGGACGCCTCGCGCCCGCCATGATCGCTCCCATGTTCTCCAGCGTCCGGCCGCCGCCGGGATACGCGTACGTGTGCCCCACCCGACCGCCACCAGTACGCGACGTAATCAGGACCGGTTTACCCGCCGAGATGAAACGTGCGATCCCGGGCACCATCTCCGGTGGTACATTGCCACGCCCCATCGCTGCGATCACGGCGCCACGTGATTCCGTGGCCACGGCGTCCAGCAGTCGCGAATCACATCCTGCGACGGCGAAGAACACGTCCACCGGTGTCGCCAGTGCAATCGGTACGATCGGCTGCGGCGACGGTGGAAGCTCGCGCCGGAAAATCACTTCACCCTCGTCCAGGTACCCTATTGGTCCGAGGCCCGGACTCTCGAATGCATCGAGCAGCTGAGTATTTGACTTGGTCACATCCAGCGCGCTGAAGATCTGGCCGCTCAGCACCACCATCACCCCCTTCCCCATCGCCGCGCCGCTGGCGGCGACCCGCACAGCTTCGAGCAGATTGGCCGGTCCGTCCCACCCAAGATCGCTCTGCGTGCGCATCGCGCCCGTGAATACCACTGGCTTGGTGGACGTGAGCGACCGTCCGGCCATGTACGCAGACTCTTCCATCGTGTCGGTACCGTGCGTCACCACCACCCCCGTTACTTCATCACGCGCCAGATGCTCCGCGATCCGATTACGGAGCGACCACATGCGCTCGACGGTCATGTGCGGGCCCGGGAAGCGACCCCACTCCTCCGTCTCGACGCGCGTGGTGTTGGTGAGCCCATGCGTTGCCTGCACGATCTCGTCAGCCGTGAGCGCTGGCGTCGCGCCGCCCGCGATGGGATCGTTGCGCATCGCGATCGTACCGCCGGTGAACAGGATGACGATCATGCAGTTGCGCTCCGGTCCTGCGATACGGACGCAACCTGGTGCAACACAAAATCCGCCCGTGCGGCCACGTCGCCCTCGCCTTCAGTTGCAGCTTCACATGCGTACGTGACGAGCGCGTCGACCAGCAGCAGATCGAGCGCCGAAGCACGAGTCTCGCAGTCGCCGGCAAGTAGCGCCCGAAGCGCAGTTGAAGCGGCGATCCCTAGCGCCTCAGACCCCTGCACAACCGGCGCATTGAGATCGGCAGCAGGAATCGCGCTCCGGATGCGCGTTGCCAGCTCATCGTCCACCGTGAGCAAGCGAGCCTCCAACCACGGCCCCAGCAATTCTTCGCCCGTCACCCAATCTGCTCGCCGACAATCGCGGCCACTCGGGACAGGAGCCCAGGCAGCGCTTCAGCGTTCGGGATTCCCGCCCGCGCCAGCTGTGGCTTGCCGCCACCACGACCGCCGGCCTCAAGCGCGAGCGTTTTGACGATGACGTCCGCCCGCGCACCACGCTCGCGCGCGACGTCACCCGCGGCTACCACCAGTGCGTTCTTGTTGCCCTCGAAGCTGCTCGTAAGCGCGATTACCGCGTCGGGGGCATTCTCTCGCGCGGCGTCGGCAAGCTCCTGGAGCGACTTCTGATCGGCAACCGTCACGTGTCTCGCGACAATGCGGATTCCGCTGATCACCACCGCGCCGTCGAGCAACTCCTGAACCGGGCCACCACCCGCGCCTCCGCGCATCAGCTCACTCACACGCTTTTCTAGCGCGCGTCGCTCCTCCACCAGCGTCTGCACCCGTTTCAGCGTCGTTCCGCCCGACGCCTTCACCGTCTCCGCGACCGCGGCTAGAGTGTGCTCACGCTCCCGCGCAGCGTCGTACGCGCGCGTCCCGGTTATCGCCTCGATCCTGCGAACTCCCGCCGCTATTCCCGACTCGCTCACAATGCTGAACAGCCCGATCTCCGAAGTGTTCCGTACGTGCGTTCCTCCGCAAAGCTCCGTTGAGAGAGAGGGGATGTCCACCACCCGTACAATGTCGCCATACTTCTCGCCGAACAACGCCATCGCTCCGGACGAGATCGCTTCGCGGTACGGCCGCTCCACCGTGGTGACAGGAGTGGCGGAAAGAACGCCGCGATTGACGAGATCCTCCACGCGCTCGGTCTGCTCACGCGTGAGCGGGCCCGCGTGCGTGAAGTCAAAGCGCAGACGATCCGGTGAGACCATCGAACCCGCCTGATGCACGTGCTCGCCCAGAACCTCGCGTAGGGCAGCGTGCAGCAGATGCGTTGCGGTATGATTGCGCTCTGTGTCCAGCCTCGCCTGGCGTGGCACCACTGCATGCGCACTGCCACGCGCCACCGGCCCAATCGCCGTTCCGATCGCGACAGGTTTACCTCCGATCTTGCGTACGTCGTCGACCGCGACGCGCCAACCGTCGCCCACGATCTCGCCACCGTCCGAGACCTGGCCACCGGACTCGGCGTAAAACGGCGACTCGCGCAGCAGGACCGCGACACGGTCACCGCCGAGCGGGCGGATACCGATGACGCTGGTGTTCGCATCGCGCGATTCGTAACCCACAAAGCTCGCGTCCTTCAGCGCGTCTGCCAACGCTTCTCCGTCGAGCGACCACGCATTAGGATCGGAGAGATCATCAGCGGCGACGCCGATCTTGCGCGACTTGCGTTCTTCCTGAGACTGCGCGCGCTGCGCCGCAAGCGCGCGCTCGAACCCTGGAATGTCAACGGTATAGCCGCGCTCGCGCGCCATCAGCTCAGTGAGATCGATGGGAAAGCCATACGTGTCGTACAGCTTGAACGCATCATCACCGGCCACGTTCCGCTCCTGCGTGGTGTGCGGCGGCGCGAGCTCGTCGAACCGGCGCATGCCGCCATCGATCGTCGCGAGGAAGCGTTCCTCCTCCGCGCGCGTCGTGTCCAGGATGTGCTGACGCCGTGCCCGCAGCTCCGGATACACATCGCCCATCGAGTCTATCACGCGCTCCACCACGCGGACCAGCGTCGCCTCGCGCCGGCCGAGCAGCCACGCGTAACGGACGCCGCGCCGCAGAATGCGCCGGAGCACGTAGCCGCGTCCATCATTGGACGGATACACGCCATCAGCCAGAAGAAACGCTATCGCGCGTGCATGATCCGCAATGACGCGCATCGCGGCCAGCCGCTCTGGATCCGGAGCCGCATCAGCCCCGCTCGCCGCATCGTCCAACTGTTCCGCGACCGCCGCGATCAGTGGAGCAAAAGTGTCGGTGTCGAAGTTGTTGGACACTCCCTGCATCACCGCCGCAATTCGCTCCAGTCCCGCGCCGGTATCCACCGATGGTTTGGGGAGCGGGACCAACTCGCCGTCCGGCTGCCGGTCATACTGCATGAACACCAAGTTCCAGATCTCGACGAAGCGTCCGAGCTCCGCGGCCTCCACGAATTCCTCGGTCGTGAGATCGACGACCGCCGGATCGGCCCACCGCGCCGTCACGCCGGCGGGTGCGGTCCAGCCCCGCGATACCTGCGCCAGATCCACATAGATCTCGCTGCACGGACCGCACGGCCCGGTCTCGGCCATCTGCCAGAAATTGTCCTTCTCACCAAGCCCGTAGATACGGTCGTCTGGCAGTCGGGAAATCTCGCGCCACAGCGCCCGCGCCTCGACATCTTCGCGAAATACCGTCACGCGCAGATTATCGGGCGCGAGACCGAGTTCTTCGGTCACGAACTTCCACGCGAACCCCACAGCATCACGCTTGAAGTAGTCGCCGAAGGAGAAGTTGCCCAGCATCTCAAAGAAGGTATGATGCCTGGCAGTGTGGCCAACCTGCTCCAGATCGTTGTGTTTGCCACCGGCGCGGACACACTTCTGCGCGGTGGTTGCACGGCGCACTCCGGCCGGCGGCTCCTCGCCACCGAGAAAGACCTTCTTGAATTGGACCATCCCGGCGTTGGTGAACAACAACGTGGGATCGTCACCAGGGACGAGCGACGAGCTGGGCAGTACGGCGTGCCCCTCGCGCTGGAAGAATTTCAGGAAGCGATCACGAATCTCGGACGATTGCATATAGCCGGGAAATATACGGCGGCGCTCCATGCGATCGGGTCGCGAATCGGGGACGGGTATCCCGCTGGCGCACGTTTGGATGGCAGTTACAAAGAATGAAGGCCGTCCGGGGGGACGGCCTTCAGATCAAACTATACTGCTGTGCTAGCGCGGTGCTCCAAAGACCACCTAGCAGAGACCTAGCGGCGTACCTTGCGGCGGACCATCGGAACAAGTCCGACGAGGCCCGTGGCCAGCAGTGCCATGGAGCTGGGCTCCGGCACGGTTGAACCGGTGGCGAATCCCTGTCCCGTTACGGCCACGGTAGATCCGGTCGACCCGGCCGTCTGGTCGTTGAGCGAGAGATCGTTGACGGCAAAGTTTAGCGTGCTGCCGTTTGCGAACGTGAAGTTATGCGAGTTGTTCACGAAATCGATGAACACGTTACCGCTTGTTGTGCCCGACAGATTTCCCGTCAACATGGCTGTGTACTGGTTGTTGCCGGAGGTCTGCGTCGGCTGCGTGAAGTTTAGGAACAGAGCAAACTTCTGGCCGGTGTAGTTGGTCTGCCCGTCCTTCAGGGTGAAGGAGCCGAGATCATTGAAGTTGGAACCGCCGGGTCCTGTTCCAGAACTGGCCCCGAGCGTGAACAGGCCGTCGGCGGGGTTGGACTGCGCGTCAAACGTCGACCCCGTGTACGTCAGGTTACTGAAGGTACTTGACAGTCCACTACAATTCCCAGGCGCCGTCGACGTGGTGAAAAAACAGCCAGTGACGTTGCCCGCAAACCGCTGGCTCTGCGCGAACGCTGGTGTGCTCACCGCGCCCACGCACACAGCAGCAGTCAACGCCGCTGCCACAGATGTGATACGTACTCTCCCCATTGTCACTCCCCGGCGTTTCCGGCGCCAATTCCTCATCTACAATGAACTTGCTTTTCACCCGGCTGGTCAGTCGACCACTGGGCCACCGCCCGCGACTACAAATGAATCTGCATTTGCCGTGCCCCCAAGGCAACATTGGCCTACCGACAAGTCAATGCATGAATCACCAGGGCTGCAGACCACTGAACAACACCGATCGACGGGTGGGAGCAGTACCTTTTCCAGACTTCCCACCTGCCGCGATGTGCCGCGCCGCGCGGACGTGCCGGCGCAACGAGCCCCCTGTACCCTCGCAGCGCCATTAGTTCCCGATTGATTTCAGCACAGCCTGGATCTGGTCCAAGTCGTAGCCTCTTCGCGCCAGAAAACCGTACAATCTGCGCCGCAGCACCAGCGGCTCCAGATCGCCCATCGAGGCAAGCTTCTTTCGCGCAACCCGCTCGACCAGAGCATCCGTATCGACCTCCTCGTCGATTATCACCTGCTCCACAGCCTGGTCGGATACCTCTGCGCTTACACCCTTCCGCCCGAGCTCCTGGCGGATCCGCCGCTTGGATGAACCCGCGCCCACGAGCTTGGATCGGGCATACGCTAACGCGTACTTCTCGTCATCCAGCAGCCCCGCTTCAGTCAGTCGCTGAATCACCGCGTCGGCCTCGTCCGCCGGCACTTCTTTCTGCACCAGCTTCCGCCGCAGCCCGCGCACGGTATAAGGGCGCGCAGACAACAGGTCTAACGCTCGGCTATACGCACTCTGAGCCACTTTGACGCCTCCATGCCACACGGCAGTACGGCGCGGCTTCAGCCGCGCCTATGGCTCCAGCCGCGCCTCGACCTTCAGCCGCGCCCCAAGAAAATCGCCGAGGCAGCACGATTCGCATTAGGCGGGGATTCCGGGCCCCATCTACTACAAACCGCACCACCTCGGCGATCAACTAACGATATATAGCTAACAGGAGGGCTTAAGCCTCCTCTGTCTGCTCCAGATCATCGTCTGGCGAGTCCGGTGCATCAGGCGCCAACGGTGCCGCGGTGATGCCCAGGAACACCTTCACCTTCTCCTCAACCTCAGCCATCAGAACCGGGTTGTCCTTGAGATAAAGCTTGGCGTTCTCACGCCCCTGGCCAATCCGATGAGTGCCATAACTGTACCAGGCACCCGCCTTGTCAATAATGTTGTTCTCAGCGGCGATGTCCAGCACCAGCGATGCATGGCTGATCCCTTCCGCGTACATGATGTCGAACTCCGCCTGCTTGAACGGCGGTGCAACCTTGTTCTTGACCACCTTCACCCGGACATGCGAACCGGTCACATCCTCCTTGTCCTTCACCGGGCCGATGCGACGGATGTCCAGACGAACCGACGCGTAAAACTTGAGCGCCTTACCACCCGTGGTGGTCTCCGGATTCCCGAACATCACGCCGATCTTTTCGCGCAGCTGGTTGATGAAGATCACCGAAGTCTTGGAGCGCGCAATCGCCCCAGTCAGCTTGCGCAGCGCCTGACTCATCAAGCGCGCCTGCAGCCCCATGTGCGACTCGCCCATGTCGCCCTCGATCTCAGCCTTCGGCACAAGCGCCGCGACAGAGTCGATCACGATCACGTCCACCGCACCAGAACGAACCAGGATCTCACAGATCTCCAACGCCTGCTCACCAGTATCTGGCTGCGACACGAGAAGATTCTCCACGTCCACACCCAGCTTGGTAGCGTACTCAATGTCCAGCGCGTGCTCAGCGTCGATGAAAGCCGCGACACCGCCCGCACGCTGCGCGTTTGCAACGATGTGCAAGCAGAGCGTCGTCTTACCGCTCGACTCCGGGCCGTAAATCTCCGTGACGCGTCCCCTCGGAATGCCGCCCACGCCGATAGCAGCGTCCAGGTTGATCGCTCCCGTCGGAATCGCGTCTATCTTCACGCGCGCAGTCCCCGAACCCATGCGCATGATCGAGCCCTTGCCGCAGTTCTTCTCGATCTGCGCCACTGCCAGGTTCAATGCCTTCTTCTTGTCGTCCTGCATGGTGGAAACGGCCA
>JBPCQO010000055.1:0-3946 GCA_050998035.1 Gemmatimonadaceae bacterium
CGCAATCGGCTGCGCAGTAACTTTGCCTCATCAACCACTCGAAGATCCTCTAATGACGCAACGCTACCGCTCATGGCCGAGGCTCGCGGCCTCCCCGATTCCACTTGCACTCGCCGCACTCGCCGCACTCGCCGCGTCGGTTCCGCTACATGCACAGCAGTCGGAGCCCAAACCAGGGCAACCGGTGCAGACCGCCGATCCGCGCCACTCTCAAACGCAGAAGCCGCCTCTGCACGCACTCCACTGGCTCTCCATCACGGGGAAGCCCCTCTCGGCAACCGCCGGAGCGATGGCCTTCCAGAAGGGCGGCAACGCTGTTGACGCGGCAGCCGCGATGCTAGCCGCGGGTTGCACCATGTGGGACACGCTCTCATGCGGTGGTGAGACGCAGGCGCTCATCTACAATCCTAAAACGCGGAAGGTGATCGGCATCGATGCGCTGGGTGTTGCGCCTACCGGAGCCACTGCTGCGTTCTATCACAGCAAGGGCTACAAGTATCCGCCCGAATACGGTCCGCTCGCCGCTGTCACACCGGGAACCGTGGGTGGCTTGCTGACCATGGTCGCGGAATACGGACGGCTATCGCTCAAGGACGTGCTCGCGCCCGCGATCCAGATGGCGGACGGATATCCCATGGAAGCGCAGCTGTCCAATACCATCGAGCGGAACAAATCGTGGATCAAGAAGTGGAAGTACGCGCCGTCCATCATGTTGACGCACAGCGGAGCAACGCGCGAGGCACCGGAGCCGGGCGAGATCTTCGTTCAGAAAGACCTTGCCGCTACATGGCGCAAGCTGGTGGACGCGGAGCAGCAGGCGCTGCATCAGGGCAGGAGCCGCAAGCAGGCGATCTACGCTGCGTATGATCGGTTCTACAAGGGTGACATCGCGCGCGAGCTGGTGCGCGGAGTTCAGGACGACGGCGGGCTCTTCACCATGCAGGATCTGGCCAACTACAAGGTTCACATCGAGGAGCCGCTGCACACGAGTTACAAGGGGATCGAGGTGTACAAGCTCCCGATCTGGCAGCAGGGGCCGGCGATGCTGCAGGCGCTCAACATCCTGGAAAACACCGACGTGAAGAGCATGGGCTACAACTCGACCAAGTACCTGCACACCATCTACCAGACGATGAACCTCGCATTTGCGGATCGCGACTTCTACTACGGTGATCCGTACTTTCCCCCCGACGAACCTGTGCGAGGACTGCTTTCCAAGGACTACGCCAAGGCCAGATTCGCGCAGATCGACTGGGCGCGTAACGATCCCGCCGTCAAGCCGGGCGACCCGTACGCATATCAGGGCGGCACCAATCCGTTTGCGCGCTTGCTCGCGCAGTGGAAGGTGAGCGACTTCGTGCCGGTCGATTCGCAGGCAAAGAGCGGTCAGCAGGACACGAGACCGCCGGCCCCGACAAAGACACCACCAGCAGCAAAACCAGCACGCACCTCGGGTGCGTCGGAGTTTTACGCCAGCGGTGCGACCACTGTGGATTCGGCCTTTAAGGATGCGTTCTACAGCGGTACGACCTCCATCGAAGCCGCGGACGAGGAGGGTTGGGTAGTTTCTGTTACGCCGAGTGGTGGATGGGTACCGGCTGTGATCGCTGGACATACAGGAATCGGACTGAGCCAGCGTGCGCAGAGCTTCGTCACCGATGCCAAGGACGGACCGTACAACGTCATTGAGCCCGGTAAGCGGCCGCGCGTTACGCTCACGCCCACAATCGCGCTCAAGAACGGTGCGCCCTTTCTTGCCTTCGCGGTTCAGGGCGGAGACTCACAGGATCAAAACCTGCTCCAGTTCTTTCTCAATGTTGTTGAGTTCGGAATGACCGTGCAGCAGGCAACCGAAGCGCCGAATATGAACAGTTACCAGATGCGCTCATCTTTCGGCGCGCACGAGTCCCGTCCCGGACGAATGCTGGTGGCAACGTCGCTCGCCGATTCTACGCGGCAGGCGCTGCGGCAGATGGGCTACACGCTTGAGTTCGAGGAGCGCACCTCCGGTCCGATCAACGCCATTTTATTCGATGCGCAGCACCACACGATGTGGGGAGGATCGAGCAATCACGGTGAAGATTACGGGATCGCGTGGTGACCCCGGCGCTCAGTTCCTTAACAGCAATAGCGCGCCAACCACACCTGCGCCGGCTTGCGCGTTCAGCCGGCGTTGCACTCGTCACGGTCGCAACCGTTGCACCTGCGGCGCAACCGCAGGCGGCGGGACGCGGGTCGCTGGTAACCACAACGGTCCACGCGGAGAGAACAGTCACAGCCGACGAGTTGCTGCGCGATATTCGCGTGCTGTCGTCCGACCGATACCAGGGGCGGGCGCCTGGAACACGCGGTGAGGATTCGGCGGTAGCCTACATTTCCGAGCAATTCCGGAAGATTGGATTGAAACCGGGAAATCCGGATGGCAGCTACTTACAAGTGGTCCCGCTGGTCGGTACCACGTCGCGAGTGCAGGCCAGTGCTACAATCGGCGGCAAGGCAACTGAGCTGCGCCAGCTGGACGATATTGTCGCCTGGTCCATGCATCCCGACACGCTGATCTCCGTGCGTGCATCGGACATCGTATTTGTGGGCTACGGAATCGTCGCGCCGGAGTTCGGCTGGGATGATTACAAGGGCGTTGATGTACGCGGTAAAACGATCGTAATGCTGGTGGGCGACCCGCCGATCCCCGATCCGCGCGACAGCAGCAAGCTCGACCCCAAGATGTTCCGCGGCGAGGCCATGACTTACTACGGCCGCTGGACATACAAGTACGAGATCGCAGCCGCCAAGGGTGCCGCCGCTGCAATCATAGTGCACCAGACCGGGCCGGCAGGATACGGCTGGAGCGTAGTCGCCGCCAACGCGCACGAGCGGTTCGACGTTGCGGGCGGCCCGGCCCACATTCCCATCGAAGGCTGGATGCAACTCGCTGTTGCGCGCGCACTCTTCGCAGCCGGAGGGCACAACTTCGATGCACTGCAGAGGTCCGCGCGCACACGATCTTTCCGCCCTGTTCCACTTGGCGGGACGGCGACGTTTGAGGTGCGCAATGCAGTGCGACGGGTGCAGTCGCACAATGTGATTGCGCGACTGGACGGTTCCGATTCCTCCGTACGAAATCAGTATGTGATGTACACCGCGCACTGGGATGCGTACGGCATCAGCCGTCCGGTGAACGGAGACTCGATATACAACGGGGCGCTAGATGATGCATCCGGCGTCGCATGGGTGCTCGCGACAGCGCGGGCTTACCTTGCGCTACCCAGAGCGCCGCGCCGAACCATTCTGTTCATGGCCGTGACCGCCGAGGAGCAGGGGCTACTGGGTTCGGGGTACTATGCTCAGCATCCGCTGTATCCGCTGGAGCGGACGCTTGCGGACATCAACATGGACATCATGAACCCGTGGGGACGCACGCGATCCATCGTGAGTATTGGCTACGGCCAGAGCACGCTGGAAGATGTGCTCGCGCGTGAGGCCGCGGTGGACGGCCGCGCAGTGAAGCCCGACCCTGAGCCGGAAAAGGGCTACTTCTACCGCGCTGATCACTTCGAGTTGGCGCGGCACGGGGTTCCCGCTCTGGCGTTCCTCTTTCCGGGGACGGACTTCGTGAACAAGCCAGCCGACTATGGGCAGCGAGTGCGGACGGCGTACATCACCAACGACTATCACAAGCCGTCGGATAACGTGAAGCCTGACTGGGATCTGAGCGGCGCGGTGGATGATACGCGACTGCTGTTCCGCGTGGGTCTGGACGTGGCGAATGGTAAAGAATGGCCGACATGGAAGCCAGGTACGGAGTTCCGTGCACGCCGCGAGCAGATGCTCCGGCACTGAAACGACAGAGGGGGGGGGGGAGGGGGGGGGGGGGGGGGGGGGGGGTGGGGCGGAGGGGGGCGGGGGGGGGAGGGGGGGGGGAAGAGGCGGAGAGGTGGCGGGCCAG
>JBPCQO010000101.1:0-4560 GCA_050998035.1 Gemmatimonadaceae bacterium
GGTCAAGTGCAGATTGTTCTGTAGTTTCGTAGGATCTTCTGAAAGAGCGTGATGCTCAGGCGGATTGCCCGAGCATTGTCGTTTCCTCCGTCCCATCGGTAGCGGTGCCTTGCATGGGCAGATAGCAGCGCTCGAGCCACTGCTCATTGCGCTCGGCGGCAAGTGCGGTGGTCAAACGAATCAGACTGGCTTCGTTCGGAAAGATGCGCACGACGCGCGTTCTCCTGCGGACCTCAGCATGATCGTGTTCGATAGCATTCGTTGTCTTGAGACGACGATGATGACTCGCGCGGTCGACTGCGTAGAAGCCAAGCGTCTCCGGAGCCGTTTCCTCAATCCAGTCTGCGAGCTTTACCATCTTCACCCGTGTACGAAGCGCATCCACCAGTCGCGCGATGCGTGCCTCGGCGGCGCGCCTGGTCGGTGCGGCCCACGCGTCTTTGAGCGCCGCTGCCACGTTGCGCTTCATCGTCTCAGAGCTCAAGTGTGACAGCACGTTTCTGAGGTAATGCACCGTGCAGCGTTGATGCGTCGCATCGGGGAAATAGCGCGTGAGCGATTGGACCAATCCCTGATGCTCGTCAGACACTGCGTACACGACGCCCCCGAGCCCGCGCTGCACCAGGTCCTGAAATACCGAGCCCCAGCTCTCCAGGCTCTCACTGTTCCCAGTCCAGAGCCCCAGGTGCTCGCGGAATCCATCAGCGGAAACACCGATCACCCAGAGCACCGCCGTCGATCTCACACGACCCTCACGGCGCACCTTCTCGTAATGTGCGTCGATGATGAGGTAGGGATACGCCTGTCCATCCAGCGGTCGGCCTCTCCACGCCGCGAGCTCGGTGTCGAGCTTCTTGCTGAGCAAGCTGATCTCCGATGCTGAGACGGTCGTACCGCATAGCTCTTCGACGACTTTCGTCACCTTGCGCGTCGAGATCCCTTGCAGATACATCTCCGTCAGAGCGAGCATGAAGGCCTTCTCGCTCCTCTGGTATCGCTCAAAGAGGCTGGTACTGAATCGCCCATCGCGGTCCTTCGGCACGCGCAGCTCGATGGTGCCGACGCGCGTCTTGAGAGTGCGCGGCTTGTAGCCATTGCGCCAGCCCGTCCGCTGCTCGCTCCTCTCATACGGAGCCGCACCCATAAAGCGATTGAACTCGCTAGCGACGGCGGTCTGTAACATCTCGGCGAACATTGTACGCAGCACCTCCTCGGGTGCGTGAAGTGGGGCTACAAGGGTACCTGCCACCTCTTGCTCTCCGCCACGACGGGTCGTAGTCTTCCTGTCAAAGGTCATCGTCGGTCTCCTGGAAATGCGGACGCCAATCCGCGGGTTTACTTGTCTCCCAGAAGATCTACGATGGCCTTTCTCGCTTGTCCAATCCTCACCCATGCCGGACCGTTGACCCCGCTCCGGAACGACAGTGAAAAGCAAGTCAGGCGAAACTACAGAACTTTATGCACACTCCCAACCCACTTCCTGAGCACGTTGTGGATTCAGCCCCAAATCGCGAGCTGCCTGTGCTATCGTGACACCGCGCTGAGTAACGAGTTGAACAGCTTCCTGCTTGTACTCCTGGTAAATCTCCGTCTCGAGCTCATTCAGACCTCCGATTCCCCTCAGTACACCTAAACATGGTGTCCTTGGAACCGGCAGCAGCTCATAGCTTGTCAGTTGCGCTAAGGCCACCAGACGTGCACTAGCCGGGCATCCAGGTTTATCGTGCTGTGCGGCTCGAGCGCTGCATGACGACATCGGTCTGCGATGCCGTTTCCTGATACGCGCGTAGATCGCGCTGGCTGGGATCTCGCGGTTGCGAGAGCACACTCACAATACGCTCAACCCTTACAACACTTCCATTGGTTCCAGTCTTCACGACTCACCCAAGTACCTGGGCAACTGGTCTGCGGGTTGACCAAACTATGAGTTAGCACCGTTGTGGGTGCATACCGTGCTAACAGATCGTGAAGGCTACACAGCATGCTATTGTTCGGTCGGGAGGTTGAATAATCGCCAGCAAGGCAGATGCCTATCGAAGTGGTATTCACATCCCAGTTTCCTGAATGCCACCCAACCCGGTGGTCGCTCAGCAGATGCTCCACCTGGCCTGTGGTGCGAACTAGCCAGTGATAGGCGTAGAATACTTGGCGCCCTCCGCTCCAATGCCCAGAATAGACGGGCTGCTTATATGCCAATGGGTACGCCCGAGCGTCGAGGTGAACCGGCGCATACAGCCGAAGGAGGCCCATCGCAGACAGACGCTCCTGCGATACGCCCGGCTCAGTCCCCGAATGATGGATCACAACGGTCGTGATCGGCTGATTCCGGTCTCGGCGGTCCGGGCCGTGTTGCCCTAAACCCACACGGCCTTGTTGAAGTGCTTCAGCCACGCAGTCATAAATCCCCCAGCGGACACGCCACTCAAGGTCAGAAGTTGGGGATCCGAGTATAAAGCGCCGAATGTCCCTCTCAAGACGGACGTACCAGTCGAGCTCGGGGAGCAACATCCACCATCGTTCTACAACTCGATCGACCTCTGCCGCGAGCCGACGATCTGGACCCATCCGCAAGCTTCGCTGTTCACTGCCAGGAGTGCCGATATCACGATCGACATTTGAAAAACCTTGAACGAAGGAATTACATCCCTCTGGCTCACTCATCGGCAACCACCAATGAATCGCGGCACTTGCGAGTCATTCTCGCGGCGGTTGCGCGGGCACCGCTGATCGCCCGTTGCTCCATAATTGAACCACATGTTCCATTCGGGTCCGTATAAGCTAGGGCTTGCGCGATGACTGCCTCGACATCACAAGCAAGAAGCACCACCAAATCGCCACCACCGCCGAGTTCTAACGCACGCGCGACAGACTCCCGCTCAGAGAGAACTACTTCGCGTTGCGAATCCCGCATGCCACCAGCATCCAACCCTCGAACGAGCAATTGGGCCACTGCACCCGGAGATCTTTCCCCCAATGTGTCTCGCTCCCGGACAACTACATAATCAAAGGCAGCGGCAATACGGCCGCATGCAATTATGTCGTCGTCCCGGCGATCGGCGGGAACCCCAAGAACGCATAGACGCCGCGTAGCAGGATAATTAGTCGCAAAGTCGATGACTGCCGCGAGTGAAGCCACATTGTGCGCATAGTCCACCAGAACTGTCATAGCACCAATGTGTAACAAATTCATTCGTCCAGGATTCATCGCTGGAGAGGAGGAGAAGCTGAGCAGCCCAGCTTGAATAGTATCACAGCTTAGGCCGCTAACAAATGCCGCAGCGATGGCCGCCAACACATTTCCATATTGACACCTCGCGGTTCCACCAAGAGTAAGCGGCACGTCGCGCACATGCGCGATCGGCATGAGCATACTGGCCTCCCGCAGCACAAAGTGTCCGTCGTCTATCTGCGCTGCAGTGCCACCTCGGACGCAATGAGCGTCAAGAGTCGGATTGCAACCGTCCTCACGAGCGCTAAAGAGCACTACGTTTCCAGGCGTTGTCGTGCGCATTCCGTATACAAGCGGATCATCCGCATTCAGGATGGTGTGGCCCCCGGGCTTGACAGCCGCAGCGACTACAGCCTTCACCCGAGCTAGCTCTGCCAGACTCGTGATACCAAGTGCGCCGATGTGATCGGAAGTAACATTCGTTACAATTCCAATATCGGGGCGTTCGTAAGGCAAGCCTGTCATCAAAATGCTCTTGTG
Organism: Gemmatimonadaceae bacterium; assembly: GCA_050998035.1. Taxonomy (GTDB): domain Bacteria; phylum Gemmatimonadota; class Gemmatimonadetes; order Gemmatimonadales; family Gemmatimonadaceae; genus Fen-1247. The sequence continues at coordinate 3,710 of JBPCQO010000101.1, forward strand.
CGTCTCTTCGAATATAGCTACATCAATCGTCGGATTCGAAAGAATGATTGGCGCAACCAATGCACTTAGCAACCCACCTTCGCACAATGCTTGGTGACCAATGTGTGCACCGTCTGTCGAATTGATGCCAACGCAAAGCCGGTTTCCGCGTAGGATATGTGCCAGCAAGCGCGCAGTGGTAGTCTTGCCGTTCGTGCCCGTGATAGCCACGATGGGCACAGACACTCTATGGTCAGTCGGGAAGAGCGCCTTCACGATAACTTTTGCAGCCTTGCGAACCGCCCGCGGATTGGCTCGACCATGCAGAGTCAGGTCAGGTTCCGAGTCCACGTTCGTGACGACGGCGTCGTTTTCCCAGTAGGGAGTCGCTACATCAAGTGATCGAAAGACTACTCCAACAACGGGAAGGTTGCTCATCGCAGCGGCAATTTCGCAGACGCGACGATTCTCAGGATGTAGCGCTGTTCCCCATTCGCGTCGCGTCCATGCATATGTGCTTGTGACTTCCGACGAACTAACGATCTTTCTCGGGAGCTCCACCACCGACAACACGGCGCCGTCGACAACAAGGACCGAGAACTCTCTCCCCGGCAAGTACTTTTGAACAATGATCGCACTATTTGCACAGCCGATTGCAGTGGCGATTGCTATCAATGCTTGCTCGTCATTCACAACCTGACGGTCAGCATAAACATTGTTTGGGACGGATGGCGTGTGTACGGTTACGGGCAGCCCGATTTCTCGCGCTAATGGTACGATCTCGTCGGCGCTCGCCGTCGCATATAAAGGCGCAACTGGGATGCCACCGCCCGCTAGCAGCCGATGCGTTGCCACCACGTCCTTAATTATCG
>JBPCQO010000137.1:0-10001 GCA_050998035.1 Gemmatimonadaceae bacterium
TTCACCGAAGAGACGCGACCGCAGCCCGTGGACCCGTACGGTATCGCCAAGTACGCAGCGGAGCTGCTGGTGAAGAACGTCGCCGATACGCACGGCTTCGAGTACGTGATCGCCGTGCCGCACAACATCATCGGTCCAAGGCAGAAATACGACGATCCATACCGTAACGTCGCAAGCATCATGATCAACAGGATGCTTCAGGGCAAGCAGCCGATCGTGTACGGTGATGGAGGCCAGAAGCGCTGCTTCTCCTTCGTGCAGGACTGCATCGATCCGTTGCTCAAGATGGGGTCGGAGCCTGGCGTGGTCGGTGAAATCATCAACATCGGGCCGGATGAGGAGTACGTCTCGATCCTCGAGCTGGCGCAGACGATCGCGGAGCTGATGAACTTCGACCTCGATCCCATCTTTGTCCCGGACCGGCCGCGGGAGGTGCGTTATGCAACCTGTTCGGCCGACAAGGCGCGGCGACTGCTGGACTACCAGACCAAGGTATCGCTGCGTGACGGCCTGCGGAGCATAGTGGATTGGATCAGCGCCAATGGTACCAAGCCGTTCCAGTATCATCTCCCGATCGAGATAGATTCGCCGCTCGTCCCGAAGACGTGGAAGGACAGGATGATGTAATGGTGTACGGTGTCGTCTCCGCGCCGTACACCATGTTCCAGATCGAGAGGCCAGCCGAGCTGTGAGCAGCACCGTGAACCGCGACGCTGTCGCGGCGCTCCGGGCACGGGTCGGACGTAACGCGTCTCTCAACCTCATCGGGCTGGCGGTTCCCTTAGGCGTCGCGTTCTTCCTGCTCCCGACGCTTACCCACGCCCTGGGCCCGGCGCGGTTCGGCCTGCTCGGGATGAGTTGGGCGTTCCTGGAATATCTCACTCTGTTCGATGTCGGATTGGGCAAGGCGACTGTTCGGTACGTTGCTGATTCGCTTGCGCGCGGTACGGAGGACATTCCGCAGATCACATCGGTATCGCTCGCGGTGCAGCTGGCGATTGGATCGGCGGCTGGACTTGCACTCGCGCTCGCTGCCCCTGCTTTCGCCCGCAACGTATTTCGGGTAGATCCGGCGCTGATCCCGGAGGCGTCGCGATTGTTCGTCGTAGTGGGTCTCAATCTTCCGATGGTGCTCGCGGTGACGACGCTTCGCGGCGTGCTGGAGGGTGCGCAGCGCTTCACGATCAGCAATGCTCTGAAAATCCCGACTACCGCAGGCGCGATTGTAATTCCCGCCGTGCTGGCAACGCTGGGCCGATCGCTGCCGGAGATGCTGCTCTGGGTGTGCGCGTGGCGCGTGCTCTCAGCGCTCGTGACACTGTACGTTATCCGCCGCACAATTCCGGGTTTTCGGGTGGAGCTGCCACGCGATTGGAGACGGCTGCGCGGGCTCATCAGCTTCGGTAGCTGGGTGGCCGTATCAGGTGTTGTGAGTCCGATGCTCATCTACTTCGATCGGTTTGCGCTCGGTGCGCGCGCGGGGCTCACGGCGGTGGGATACTATACGGCTCCATACGAAGGTGTGGTGAGACTGCTGATGATCCCCAACAGCTTCATCAACGCACTCTTTCCTCTTCTCACCGGTCTTGGCGTTGCTGCCGCGGTGACGACAATTGACAAACTGTTTTCTTCGTCCATGCGCGCACTATTGTTGCTGATGAGCGTCCCGGCGGGGATCGCTCTGCTCTTCGCGCCAACGATCCTGAACTTGTGGATGGGTCCGGAGTACGCATTGCACGGCGCCATGGCCCTTCGGATTCTGGCGCTCGGTGTGCTCATCGTTTCAGTCGCTCACATTCCGTACACATTTCTCGAAGCGTCGGGGCGGCCTGATATTCCGGCCAAATTTCATCTGATGGAGCTGGTTTTCTACGTGCCGCTAGCGTGGTATCTTGTTGGCGCTTTTGGGATAACAGGTGCGGCAATCGCGTGGACCATTCGTGTGATAGTGGACACGATTCTTCTCCTCATAGCGGCCCAACGCGTTGTGGGTGTCTCGCTGCTCGGCGTATTCATGCCGCAACGAGCGGCCATGGCGTCGGCGTGACACGCATCACTGTCTCGGTGATCTCCACTGGCGAGAGTGCACGTCTAATTCCATGTTTGGAGTCGCTCGCGGCGCAGCAGTTTGATGGAACGCTCGCTGTCGTCGTGGTTCAGAACGGAGTGGACGACGGCGGCGACGAGTTGGCGCGGCAGGTGATCCCAGACGTTCGCGTGCTTCGGAACGAGGAGCGTCGAGGATTTGCCGAGAATCATAACGCGGCATTACGCAGCGTTCCGTGCGACTTCGGGCTGATACTCAATCCCGACGTTGTCCTTGCGCCCAACTGCATCCGCGAATTCATCAGCGCGATGCAGAGGCACCCCGGGGCCGCAGTGGTGGCGCCGCTGCTGTCATTCCCGTCGGGCGACGCTCAGCCGTCAGCGCGGCGATTCCCCCGGGTGTGGGGGACGGTGGTTCGGCGTACGCCGCTCAGGAGAGTGTTTGCAGAGCAGGTGGCGCGGAGTGGCCACTATCTGCCGCCGCCAGAGCGTGATCGGGAGATCGATTGGGCGCTCGGCGCATGTCTGTTCGTACGCGACGCCGCGTGGCGCGCTCTTGGCGGTTTCGATGCGAAGTTCTCTCCACTGTACGTGGAAGACCTGGATCTGGCCTGGCGGGTGTGGCGCGCCGGGTGGGAGCTATGGCAGACGCCGATGGCGCGCGCGTTGCACGAGCATCAGGCCGCAACGGATAAGATATTTTTTGATCGTCGGACATTGTGGCACATGCGCGGCATGTTGCGCTTTGTCCGCAAGCACCCGCGGATCCTCGTAAGCGGCCGGCGGCCGGAGCACTCAGGCGTAGTCGCGTAGTGTTGCGGGTCGCGCTGGACGTCTCGCACGTGAGGTTGTCCTCCGCCGGCACCGCGCGCTACACTCTTGAGCTTGCGGAGGCGCTCACGGCGCTGGGCGACGTGGACGTTGTCACACTAGGCGACGGCGGTGCTGTGCCGCGCCAGAGCAGCGTACAACGATACGCGACAGTTCTGTCGCACGACCTGGCGTGGTACCCGTTGCGGGGCCGACGAGCTGCTCTAGCCGCCGCGGCGGACGTGTACCACGTGCCGATCACAAGGGGTCCGTTTACCCGCGGTTCGGTACCGACAGTGATCACCGTACATGACCTCGTGTCGTTCCGCCATCCGGAGACGATGAGTACGTGGAACCGGCACTATACACAAACGGTGCTGGGACGGGTTGCGCGTGCTGCAGACGCTGTCACCTGCGTGTCGCAGGACACCGCTGATGATGTGTTGGCGCTACTTGGTGTTTCGCAGGACCGCATTCACGTGGTGCATAACGGCGTGGCAGCGTTCTGGTTTGACTCTACGGAGTTGCTCGGCGAGAGTGATCCGCCGTACATACTGTTTGTCGGAACGCCGGAGCCGCGAAAGAACCTGGCCAGGCTTCTGCGCGCCGTGATACAGCTACGTGTCCGCGGCCGGTCTGAGCGGCTCGTGATGGTCGGCGGTCAAGGGTGGGGGAGTGATGTGTTGCCCGCGGACGGCAGCGTGACCACCACGGGACGAGTCACCGACGCGGAGCTTCGTGCGCTGTACGCCAATGCGGCATGCGTGGCGCTTCCGTCGCTGCACGAAGGGTTCGGTCTGCCGGCGCTGGAAGCAATGGCTGCCGGGGCGCCCGTGGTAGTCTCACGCGCGGGAGCGTTGCCGGAGGTCTGCGGTTCAGCCGCCGTGTACGTGGATCCCTTGGATGTTACATCGATTGCGGATGGGTTGGAGATTGCGCTGGCCGGTGCCGCACCGTCACGTGAGCGGAGAGTCGCGCGCGCTCGGTCGTTCTCGTGGGAGAGCGCCGCTGCGTCTATGGCCGGTGTCTACCGAAAGCTGTTGTGAGATCCGGGCGGCGTTCCCGTCTCACCGCGTATAACTCCAGCCATCGCTCCCTGTAGAATGGCCCAACCGACGCGCGGATTGCCTCTCGCAATCTCCTTCAACAACCGTGCAGGCTTGGTGACGATCAGATACGCCAGCGATACGACGCGCTGCAACCCGCGGTAGTTCCGACGCACGAAAACCGCGCGATGCCGATTCTCTATGTACGCGACGCGCGGGGACACCTTTGCGCTTCCCATGCTGGCGCCGACCTTGTGATAAACCACAGCGCCGGGCGCGTACACCAATGGGCCGAGCTGGCGCGCGCGGAAGCTGTACTCGGCGTCTTCCCAATATCCCGGGAAATAGATCTCGGCCAGCCCCCCAAGGCTGTCGAAGGTGTCGCGGGGAATGAGCATCGCGCAACCGGTCACGAATTGCGTTTCGCGTGGCTCGCTTGTGGCTGGGATTGTTATGTCGTGCAGCATGAGCGCGCGTGAAGGGCGCTCAGTGCCGCCCGCGTACCAGACCGTCTTTCTGTCGTACTCGAAGATCGTGGCGCCGTACAGCGCTGCGTCGGGACGTGCGGCTACTGCGGCGCCCATGTGGGTGAAGAAATCCGGCGCGACCGTAGCGTCGTTGTTCAGCAGTAGAAAGGCAGTGATGCGGGGATCGTCCCGCAGCACGCGAATTCCCGCGTTGTTGCCACCCGAGAAGCCGGTGTTACGGTCAAGCGGCAACAAGGTGACCCAGGTTGCGCTCGCCGTATTTTGAATCCACGCGCGTAGCCGTGAAATGGAAAGATCTTCCGAACCATTGTCGACGACCACAACATGGGCCGCACGTGGCGACGCGGAATAGAGGGAATCGAGCGCCTCGATGGTGTCAGATCCGTCTTTCCAGTAATTCACCATCACGACGCCCACCGAAGATTCATCCATGTACATCACACTGGCATGTCACGAATGCGTGGTGCGTATCGGGAACTGCTGGAGCTACTCCCCGCGTGGGACGTTTGTTGTTGCGCCCATACCGTCACAGCGCTCCCAGCGAACCAGAAGAACAGGTATCCGATGAGCGGGTGCGAGAACAGAACTCCGCCCATTCCGTCTATCGCGATCCCGAGTGCGCCGAGCGCGACGGTGGCGCCGAACGCCTGCTGCTCAATGGATGCATCGTCACGCATGAGGCGGAACCCCGTTAGGCCGATCGTGAACATGGCTGCAACGTGTACCAGTAGCCCCGGCAACCCCATTTCGACCGCGAATTTCAAGTACAGGTTATCCGATGTTATCGGTTTTAGCCCAGCTCGCACCGCTGTCTGGTCAGTGGTGCCGAGTCCATAGCCCAAGGGGGCCCGCACAAAAGCCTCCACCCCTGCGATCATGTCTTTGAGGTGCGACTGACTGCTTCCGTTCTGCCATGTGAGCGTATCCATGACGAAGTTGGCCAAGCCGGGGAGCGCAACGAGCGCGATCGCCACAATCGTTGTCGCAGCGGCCGCAGCGAGTGCCATACCCGTTGAGCGCTTGCGGTACAGCAGAATCAGAAGCACCTGAAGTGCGCAGATAACGATTGCGGCACGAGTGAACGTGAGGATAAGTCCTGCCCAAATCACCACGTAACCCAGCTTGAGCCATGTAGAGGGGCGGCGTACATGCCACGCCCACATCGTGGCGCCGGGGAGAAGAAGAACGAAAGGAGTCGCGAATCCCTGGCTGGACAAGTACACGGAGCCAGCACGACGGACCAGGTGTCCACCCATGTCGGTCCAGTAGTTGTCGGGAAGTCCGTACACGTTTCCGACCGTGTACGCGCTCGTTCCCAGGAAATCCTGGGTGTAAGAAGCGACTCCCAACACCACCAGCATGCTCGGGGTGACAAATATTCGCTCGATCACCGCGACAATGCTTGTCACTAGCAATACGGTATACAGTCTACGCAGAGTACGTGGATTCGTTACGATCTCAGGCGTGGCTCGCCCGACAAAGAAAAGCAGGACAAAGAACGCAATGTCGCGTAGGCCGTACGCGGTCGCTTTTAGCGGAATGGTCGCGCCCCATACGACGTCTTCGGTGATGAAAAAGAAGACGGCGAGCCCCAGCCATGAAACGATCAGCACGTCGGGGAGTCCAATCTGCGACCGGGTTCCTCGCCCTGTAGCCGCACCGATGCTTACCACCAACACCAGCAGCACGGCAGCCGCTTCCTTCCATGCGGCGAGGGCGCGCGCGGTTGCTTCGGGCACATGCAACGCGCCGAAGAGAACGGCTATGGTGAGGATATGGAAGACAAGCCCCCACGTGAATAGCGGGAGCGCACGAGCGGCGAGCGAATTCCGCTCAGGCACGCCTGGATATCTGCGTCGCTTGGGTCGAGTGATGGCCAGGCCGCAAGGCCGATCGTAACCGGAGCGCCGCTGCTGGCTCCCGGCGTGTCCAGTCGCTATATACAGTTGCGATTCCGGCCAGGACAAAGCCCAGGATCAGTCCGCCCATAAGCGCGGCTGGAACGAGAATCGAGTAGCGAGGCCACGATGGAGCCCGGGGTGTCACGGCAGAATCGACTATCGTAATCAGCGCAGCGTCGTTGAACTCGTCCAAACGCGCCGCCTCGTACTGCTTCTCCAGCGAAAGGTACAGATCCGAACTCAGGTCCTGCTCGCGGCGTAGGGACTCCTCGTCTGACGACAACGTGGGTGAGGACCGCCACTGGCGGTTGCCCGACAAGAAATCACGATAGCGCGCCTGTGCGATGCTCAGCCCGCTGCGTGCCGCGGCCAACCGGCTCTGCAGATATTCGCTCTTCTCACCGGCGCGGGAGGCACGTTGCTGCAGGTTGAACGTGTTGACGAGTGCCAGAGCAGCATTCGCTTCCCGTGCCGTTAGCTCCGGGTAGCGATTACTGACGGTGATCTTTACCAGGTTGGTGCGCATGTCTGCTTCGGTGCGCATCGATTTCTGAAGACTCTTCAACCCAAGCTCAATCCTACGCGCGGGGTCGTCCGACTTGATCTCCATGATGTCCACCAGCCGCGCACTATCGCGCGGGCTGGCAGTGCGCGGATTGGGAAACCGCGTCAGCAGGATTCGTGTGAGCAGCTCTCGGCTCTGCAGTAGCTCCGAGTAGAAAGCGGGCGATTCCGTGGGTTCCATGGCAGAGCCGAGGCTGCCAGCGAGACCGCCAGCGAGGCTGCTCAAACCACCCAGGCTGCTCATTGCACCACTCAGTTTGGATGAGCTAGTGGGGTTGGGTGCGAAGGAGACAGTCACCTGATACGACGGCGGAAGCACCACTGCTGCAATGATTGCCAGCGCGAGAACGGCGAGAGCACTTCCCACCATCATGCGCCAGCGGCTTATCACGCCCGCCGTCCACAGCGCCAGCGTTAACGGCTCGTCACGCAGATCCTCGCGCGGTTCGTCGGTCGGGTCTCTACGCGGCTCCGTTAGCGAGACGACGTCTGCCATCTATCGCCTGAGCAGTGCTACTACGGCAACGAGGCTCGATAGAACACCGGTGAGCGAGCCGATCAGCGTGAACGGGTCAATGCCGCCCAGGCTTGCGTCTTTGACCGGTACGTAAACCGTGCTACCAGGCTGCGGCTTGGGGATGTAATCCGGGATGAGGAAGCGCTGCGTCTCCGCATCCACCTTCCCGTTCGGCTGCGTCACGTACGCCCGGCCCACGTCAGCCTTGACTGAAGCACCGCCAGAGGCGCGGATGTAGTAGTTCAGATCTTCGCCCGCGACATACGTCACCGCAACCGGCGAATTCACCGCCCCTTGCACGCGAACAATCGCGCTGTAACGCGGGATGTAAATCGAGTCGCCGTCCTGCAGCAGCAGATTGTCCGGAGACTTCGCGTTGGTGAGCACGTTGGGCAGCTCGATGCCCACCCGGCCGATGCTATCCCGAGCACGGAAGAAGGTGACACCGTTCGCGTACCCTTCCGGTGTGAGTCCACCCGCGCGCCTGAGCAGCTCGCTGATCCGCTCGCTCTTGGCCACTAGCGAATACCGTCCGGGGAAGCGTACCTCTCCGGCGACCGCTACGGTCCGCTGAAGCTCCCAGTTGGGCTGCCGCAGGATCAGTATGTTGTCGTACGGCTGAAGTACAACTTCTGGCGCCGGACCCGCAGGGGCGGGGAGCCCCGGCGGTCCGAAATAGCGGCCGTCGGCGCCACGCTCAAAGAGATAGCTGGAGTCTAGCGGTACGACAAACTCGCGCGCTGTGATGCCCGTGCTACGATCAGCCGGCAGTCGCGCGATGCGCGCTTCGTTCAGATACGCGCTCTGCTCCAGACCACCAGCTTCGAGAACAAGATCGCGTACGGTCATCCCCTGACGGTAAGGAAACTGTCCACTCTTTCGCACGGCACCGTTCACGGCGACATACCTGTCCGGCCGGAACTCGGTCACCGAGAACACGCGAATTTCGTCATCCTCGTGCAGGCGGAAATCGTTCAACACAGCGCATGTTGTGTCACGAAGCAAGGCCCGAAGCTGTGTCCGTGACGAGTCCGGCTGCAGACGCGTGACGAGCACCTCCCCGAGATACGTGTTTGGTTTGATGCCGCCCGCGAGCCTCAGTGCCTCACTGACTGTCATGCCCGCAGAAAGACCGATCGTCCCCGGCGCGTTCACGTTGCCCCGCACATAGATGCGGTTCCTCACGTGCGCGGTCACTGGAAACACCCGAATCACGTCGCCAGGCTGCACGGGAACGCCGGGACCGGTTCCCGTTAGGAAAGCGTCCGAAACAACATCGGTGACAATGCGATCTCGCCCGGCTGTGCGCTCCGACGGCGGCACAATGCGTTCTATCTGCACGCGCTGCCGCGCCGCATTCTCCGTGAATCCCCCAGCAAAGCGGAGCGCGTCTGCTAGCGTCTCCGAGGCCTTGATCTCGTACGTCGCCGGGCGAACAACTTCGCCAACGATGCGCGCGCGCGCGAGGTGGACAGGGACGAAGACAATATCCCCATTCTGCAGCCGCACGTCCTGCGACGCATCTCCATTGATCAGGTAGTTGTAAAAATCCATGTGCGCCGCGAGCACCCCGCCTCGGCGCACCTGGAGATCACGGAGACTTCCGTTGTCAGTCGGACCGCCCGCGGTGTACAGCGCGTTGAGCAGCGTTCCCGCCGCGGACACCTGGTAAGCTCCGGGGCGAACGACGTCTCCCACGACGTACACCAGGTTGCTCCTGATCCTGGCCGGCGTGATCGAGAAGCGCGTGGTGGATCCCTGGCCGCGGCGTACGCCTGAGTAAACGCGCCCGAGCCTGTCGTACAGAATGTTCTCCAGCTGACCCAGCGTCAGATTGTTGACAAAGATTTCACCAACCTGCGGGATGACGATAAAGCCATCACGCGTCACGTCCAGTGCGTACGAGGCTTCGACGTCGCCGGTGAGGACGAGCACCAGCCTGTCACCGGGCCCGAGGCGGTAGCCGGCGTCGATGGGACCGGTGGAGTTAGCGACGAACTGGTTGCCTGGAGTACGGAAGAAATCCATGCCGAAAATCTTGTAGCCGCTGTCGGCGGGCGTCCGGGGCCCCCGGGTTGCGTACCGCGCAGAATCGCCTAGTGCAGCGCACGCATCGCGTATCCGAAGCCGCTCCTGTTCGAAGCGCAGAGTGTCGGCGGAGGAGCTGCCGGCCACCGGACGACGCACGGCGCCAGACGTACCGCCCATGCCACTGGCCCCGGTTCCACTAAGTCCAAGCAGGTCTGTGGGCGCCGTCAGCGAATCCGGGTTCACACCGCAACGGAGCAGATCGAGACCCGTGGTATCCGCGACGCCAAGTTCGCGCACCGCGGCGAACACATCGCCCGTGGGCTGTCCTGCGGAGCCGTTCTGGCCACCGCTGTTACCACCCAGGTACGCATCTAGCAGGTTCTCCGGATAACCCTGAGCTTTGAGCCTTGCGCGCACCTGATCCGGCGTCAGCCCACTCGTCGCAATCCGTTGCCTGAGTTGCTCGAGCATCGCAGGATTGTTCTGCAGCATCTGCTGCGCCTGCTGAGAAGACGGATTTTGCGCGGCGACAAAGGCCGGGGCGCCGTATACGACAACGGCCACCAGAAGTGACCGCAGATTCAGAGCACGCATTCTC